>CAZEFP010000262.1:0-5245 GCA_964511565.1 uncultured Planctomycetaceae bacterium | reverse complement strand
ACGCGATGCTCAAGGAGGAGGTCGACGCCGAGGACATCGCCGAGGTGGTCGCCAAGGCCACCGGGGTCCCGGTGTCGCGTCTCATGGAATCCGAGCAGCGCAAGCTCGTCCAGCTCGAGGACGAGGCCGTCCGCGACGTCATCCGCCTCGAAGGCCAGCGGATGGCGCTGGGGACCGACGAGGCGCCCTACCTGGAGGAGCAGCGCTTCTCCGCGACGCTGGTCGACCTGTACGCCGTGGACGTCATGACGGGCGAGCGGGAGCGGGTCCTCGAGCGCGTCAAATACACCATGGAGGGTGACCCCCGGGGCTCGCGGTTCCTCTTCGTACGCGAGGGCGACATCTGGGCCTACGACCTGAAGGCCCGCGCCGCGACCAACCTGACGGGCGAGGTGGAGGCCGCGTTCACCGACCAGGAGGACTCGAGCCTCACCGACGAGAAGCCGCCGTACGGCGTCGCCGGTTGGACCAGGAAGGGGGACCGGGTCCTGCTCTACGATCGGTACGACATCTGGTCGTTCACGCTCGACGGGCGTTCAGCCGAGCGCCTCACCGAGGGCGCGGAGGAGGCGATCCGGCACCGCCGGGTCGTCGTCGCCCCGGACCCCGACGACGAGGAGTTCGTCGTTCCATCCGAGGGCTTCTACGTCAGCCTCTACGGCGACCGAACCAAGGAGTCCGGGTACGGACACCTCGTGCCCGGCCGCGCCCTCGAGCGTCGGGTGTGGCAACCCGCTCGGATCTCCGGGCTGGGCCGCGCGGAGGACGCCGACGTGTTCGCGTTCACCGCGGAGCGCTTCGACGATTCTCCGGACCTCTTCGTTGGCGGCCCGGCACTCGAGGACGCCAAGCAGGTGAGCGCCACCAACGCGTTCGCCAGCGACTATCTCTGGGGCCACTCCGAGCTGGTGGACTTCGAGAACTCGAACGGCGTGCCCCTCCAGGGGGCCCTCTATTACCCGGCGGACTACGACGAGACGAAGACCTATCCGATGGTCGTGTACATCTACGAGCTCCGCTCGCAGTCGCTGCACCAGTACATGGCCCCCTCGGAGCGCAACCCGTACAGCACGTCGGTGTTCACCCAGAACGGGTACTTCGTCTTCCAGCCCGACATCGTCTACCGCGCCCAGAACCCGGGGCTCTCCGCCGTGGAGTGCGTGGTCCCTGCCGTGCGCAAGGTGCTCGAGTCCGGCAAGGTGGACCCCGAGCGCGTCGGCCTCGTCGGCCACTCCTGGGGCGCGTATCAGACGGCCTTCATCGTGACGCAGACCGACCTCTTCGCGGCCGGCGTCGCCGGGGCGCCGCTGACGAACATGATGAGCATGTCCATGAGCATCTACTGGAACTCGGGGCAGACGGACGCCTACATCTTCCACGAGAGCCAGGGCCGCATGGACCGCCCGTTCTGGAGCGACGTGGATACCTACATCGCCAACTCGCCGATCTTCTCCATCGAGGACCTGAACACACCGCTGCTCGTGGCCTTCGGGGACGACGACGGCGCCGTGGATTGGCAGCAGGGCGTGGAGATGTACAACGCGGCCCGCCTGGCCCAGCGCCCGTTCGTGATGCTGGTCTATCCGGGCGAGAACCACGGCCTGCGCAAGAAGCCGAACCAGGTGGACTACCACCACCGTGTGCGCGAGTGGTTCGATACCTACCTGACGGGAAAAGAAGCTCCCCAGTGGATCTCCGACGGCGTCCCGTGGCTCGACCAGAAGAAGGCGCTCGAAGAGATCGAGAAGCCCAAGGACAACGGCAAGGGCTGACCTCGGGGCCGCACTGGGGCCAGGGCGCGGCGCCGGCCGGTCAGCGGCCCTTGAGCGCCGCGGCGGTGGCCCCCACCGTGAGGGAGGCTGGCGGCCCGCTCGCCACCAGGCTCCCGCCCCCTTCGCCGCTCGCGGGGCCAAGGTCCACGACGTGGTCGCTGGCGGCGATGAGGGAGAGGCGGTGCTCGGCCATGAGGATGAGGTCGCCGCGGTTCGCGAGGTCACGCAGGACCTCGACCAGGCGCTGCACGTCCGCCTCGTGCAGACCCGTGGCAGGCTCGTCCAGGAGATGCAGGGTGGGGCCGCCCCGATCGAGGAGGCCCATGGCGAGGGTGAGGCGCTGGGCCTCCCCACCCGACAGCCCGGAGACCGCCCGCCCCGGCGCGAGGTGACCGAGGCCGAGGCGCAGCAGCGCCTCCAGGCCGCGGAGGAGCTTCCCTCCCACGGACGCGCCCTCGAGGGCAGCGTGAAGCTCATCCGCCGAGGCCGCCATGAAGTCGGCCACGGTCCGGCCCTGCCAGCGAACAGCGAGGACCTCGGACCGATACCGCGTCCCGCCGCAGTCAGCGCACGGGAGGTCGAGGTCCGCCATGAAGTCCATGGGGACGCGCTCCCGGCCGGAGCCACGGCAGCCCGGGCAGCGGCCGGCGGGGCTGGTGAAGGAGAAGGCGCCGCGGGCGAGCCCGGTACCCTCGGCCTCGGCGGCGAAGAGGGACTGCACGGTCCCCATGAGCCCGAGGGCCGTCACGACGGTGGAGGCCTCGGCCGGGCGGCGCGAGCTCCTGACCTCCGCGAAGGCCGCGGGCGCCCCGCGCCCCTCGAGTCCGCGCACGGCCTTGCACTGCACCGGGGCCCCTGCGCGCACGCTGGGCTCGATGACGTCGAAGAGCAGGCTCGACTTCCCGCTGCCGGAGACCCCGGTCACCGCCACGAGCCCCGCCGCGGGGAGCGCCACGTCGATCCCCTTGAGGTGGTGGGCGCGGCAGCCCTCTAAGGTCCAGGTCAGCGCCGGAGGCCCGAGGCCCTCGGCGGGCTCACCCGCGGCCGTGAGCGCACGCGCGGTCGGCCCGTCACCGGCGAGGACCTCGGCGGCCGTCCCCGCTGCGGTCACCTGTCCGCCCGCTGCGCCCGCCCCAGGCCCGAGCTCGATCAGGTGGTCGGCGGCGCGCAGGACGGCGGGGTCGTGCTCCACGAGGACGACGGTGTTTCCCCCATCAGCGAATCCCGCCAGCAGCTCCATGAGGCTCTGCACGTCCCGGGCGTGGAGCCCGCTCGTGGGCTCGTCGAGCACGAGGGTCACGCCCCCGAGCCCAGCGCGCAGCACGCTCGCGAGCCGCGTGCGCTGGAGCTCGCCGCCGGAGAGCGTCGGGCTCCTGCGTGAGAGCTGGAGGTGGCCGAGCCCGAGGTCCATGAGCGACCGCACCCGCTCACGGAGCTCGGGCATCAGCGCGTCGAGCACCGGAGCCTGCCGCCGATCCAGCTCGAGGGCCTCGAGCTCCTGCAGCAACCGATCGACGGAGAGCTCGAGGACCTCGGGGAGGTTCCGGCCGCCCAGGACCACGCCGCGCGCGGCCGGCCCGAGGCGTGTTCCACCGCAGGCCTCGCAGGGCCCCGGCGCCAGCGGCTCGGCCCAGCTCGCGAAGCTCTTCTGCCTGACCCGGCGCTGGGCCTCGCGCTCCGCGAGCGCCAGGAGCCCGTCCCAGGTGGACTCGAACTCATGGGTCCCCTTCCCCTCGCCCGCCTGTCCGCCCTCGGCGAGCTCCCATTGCACCCGGAGCACCTCCCCTGACCCATCGCCCCGGAGCGCGAGCGCTCGGGCCGCCTCGTCCAGCTCGGCGAAGGGGAGGTCCCAGTCCACCGAAGGCCCGGCGGCGCGCAGGGTCGCGAGGAACTGCCCGTCCGCCTCGCCGAGGTACTTGCCGACCCGCGTCCCGTCCATGGCCCCCGCCGTGATCGGGCGGGAGGGGTCCGTGATCAACCGGTCAGGGTCGCAGCGGGAGACGGTCCCCACGCCCTCGCAGGCGGTGCAGGCACCCGCGGCTCGGTCGGGGCTGAAGTGCTCGGCCTGGAGGCCGGCGAGCTCGCCCTCACGGGTCCCCGCCCGGGAGAAGAGCAGACGCAGGAGCGGGCCGATCTCGCTCTGGGTGGCGACGGTGGAGCGCTGGCCGGCGCGGGCCTGCTGCTGGCGGAGCGAGATCACGGGGCCGAGGCCCTCGGCGCTCCCCAGCTCCGGCCGGGCGAGGCGCTTCATGTGCCGGCGCACCTGGAACGGGAGGCTCTCGGCGAAGCGCTGCCACGCCTCACCGGCCAGGGTGTCGAAGGCCAGGGAGGTCTTGCCGCTCCCCGACACGCCGCAGACCACGGTCACTTGCCCCCGGGGGAAGTCCACGTCCACCGAGCGCAGGTTGTGGGTCCGAACGCCCCGGAGCTGGATCGCGCGGGGGAGCTCGGCGGGCGGGCGCGGCCCCCGGGCCGGCGCAGGCGCCTCGCCCACGCCAGGGTCCACCGGCCGCGCGACCCCGTCGACCACGTCCACCCGCCGGTCCGCCGCGGCCCAGAGGCCCCGGTGGTGGCTGATGGCGAGCACCGTGTGTCCTGCGTCGATGAGCTGGCCGAGGCTGCGCACGAGGCGCTCCACGTCCTTCGGGTGGAGGCCGCGGTCCGGCTCGTCGAGGGCCACGAGGGTGGGCTCGCTCCCGGCGTGACCGAGCAGCGTCGCGAGCTTCACTCGCTGGGCCTCGCCGCGGCTGAGCCGGTTGGAGGGGAAGCCGAGGGGCACGTGGCCGAGCCCGAGGTCGTCCATCGCCGCGCACAGGGCCAGGGCCGGCGGGTCGTCTGCGAAGTAGCCCCGGGCCTCGGCGACCGTAAGCGCCAGGACCTCCGCGCTCGACCTCCCGCGCAAGGGCACGGCCAGGGACTCGGCGCGATAGCGGGCGCCGCCGCATGCGTCGCACTCCAGCTCGAGGTCCTCGAGGAGGTGCAGCCCGACCCGCTGCACGCCGAGCCCTTCACAGGTGGGGCACCGCCCCTCCTTCGAGTTGAACGAGAAGTGGCTCGCGCCGAGGCCCGCGGTGGCCGCCTCCTCGGTCGCTGCGAATCGCTTGCGAATGAGGTCCATCAGCCCCGACCAGGTGGCGGGCGTGCTGCGCGGCGTCCGTCCGATGGGGCGCGCGTCCACGGCCCGGACCCGCTGACCCTCTTTCCCCTCGAGTCTCTCGAAGGGGCCGCCGGGCTCTCCCGCAAGCGCGGGGAGCAGGGTCCCGAACACCAGGGAGGACTTGCCCGCGCCGGAGGGGCCCGTGATCACCTGGAGCGTCCCAAGGTGCACGGTGAGCTCGGCGCTCCGGAGGTTGTGGAGCGTGGCGCCCACCAGGCGCAGCTCTCCGGTGGGTTCGCGCCGGGGTCCGCGGTGCACGGCCGGCTCCCCGAGCGGCGCGCCGGACATGGGCTCGTTCCGCACGATGAGGCCGCCC
>CAZEFP010000261.1:0-5509 GCA_964511565.1 uncultured Planctomycetaceae bacterium | reverse complement strand
GCGCGGCGACGGCCATGGACTCCAGGGGAGGGCTGGACTGATGCTGCGCCTCCCCAAGTTCAGGCTCGAGGAGCCCACCGAGATCGGCGGCGTCACCGCCCTCCTCGAGGAGCACGGCGACAAGGCCATGGTCGTGGCCGGCGGGACCGACCTGCTGCCGAACATGAAGCACGGGCTGTTCGAGCCCGAGGTCGTGGTGAGCCTGGCCCAGGTGGCGGACCTCCGGGGCGTCACGGAGACCGCCGACGGGGGCCTGCGGATCGGCGCCATGACGACGCTCGCCGACATGGCCGCGAGCGAGGCGGTGATCTCCAGGGCGCCGGCGCTGGCACAGGCCGCCTCCCTGGTCGCCGGGCCGCAGCTGCGGACCATGGGGACCGCGGGCGGCAACGTCATGCTCGACACCCGGTGCCAGTGGTACAACCAGACCCACTTCTGGCGTAAGTCACTCGGCTACTGCCTCAAGAAGGACGGCACCGTCTGCCACGTGGTCGCCGGCGGCCGCAAGTGCGTGGCGGCCGCGTCCAACGACACGGCGCCGACGTTGATGTCCCTGGGCGCGGACCTCGAGTTCGCCGGCGAGGGCGGGGCCCGGACCCTGAAGATCGATGACCTCTGGAAGGCGGACGGCATCTGGAACAAGGCCGTCGGGCGCGGCGCGCTCCTGACCCACATCCACGTTCCCGCCCAGGCCTCCGGACACCGCGGGGCCTACGGCAAGCTCCGGGACCGGGGCTCCATCGACTACCCGCTGTTCGGCTGCGCCATCCGCCTCGACCTCGACGGCGACACGGTCGCCGACGCGGACGTGGTCTGCGTCGCGCTCGTGGCCCGGCCCCTGCGCATCAAGGGGGTGGCCGACGCCCTCGCGGGACAGAAGATCGGGACCGCGGGCTTCGAGCAGGCAGCGGCCGCCGTGGCGGACCTCGCCCACCGACAGGCCAAGCCCATGGACAACATCCCGGGCGACGCCGCCTACCGACGGGAGATGGTCCCGGTCTACGTCCGCCGCACGATCCTCGCCGCCGCAGAGGGTACGGGACCGGTGCACCACATCTAGGGCGCGCCGCTGCCGGGGTCGACCCCGTCCAGCCCCGCTCAGGGGCCGACCAGGATCGACGCCGCCGGCGTGGCCACCTGGCCCCCGATCACGGCGCTGAACGAGAGCGTCGAGCCCACGAAGGGCACCAGGGCCCCGGGGTCGAGGGCGAGCAGGGCCTCGCTCCGCCCGTCCTGGTCCAGGACGCCCGCGTTGCCCGAGAAGGGCGCGCCCCCCGGCCAGCTGGCGGTGAACTCGAAGAGGCGGTCACGGTTCAGGGGGACGCTCACCCCGCCGAGGACGGCGCCGGGCTGCGTGCCCGAGAGCGACGCCAGCAGGCGATACGAGGCGCCACTGTCGGCCGCGCCACGGTCGAGGATCACGGGGACCGGGGTCCCTCCCGAGGCGGAGAGCTCGCTCTGGCCGATGTGCACCTCGGCCGGGGCCGCAGACTCCACCACCAGGGCGGGGTAGAGCTGCACCGGTCGGATCCCATCGTCGACCGTGATGTGGTACGTACCCACGCCCTGATTCAGCGTGGCGACGAGATCGAAGCTGTGGGTCCCGTCCCCGTTGTCCACCAGGTTGGTGGCCTGGGCGACGTTCGGGCCGGAGGCCTTGGTCACCGTCACCGTCTGGCCGCCCATGGCGAGGGGGTTCCCGTCGATGTCGCGCAGTCGGATGCGGACCTGACTGGAGGTCTGCCCATCGGCCTGCAGCCGCGGCACCGACGAGGTCACCTCCGAGAGGACGTGATCCGGACGCGCCACCTGCCCCGCTCGCCAGGCGTCGTACTCCTGGCGCAGCCGCGCGATCGGCTCCTGACCGTTGGGACCGCCCGCGTACGTGATGCGGAGGTAGTAGTCCCCCGCCGCGCAGCCGGTGGGCCCAAGGCACGGCGCGTCGGTGTCCCCGAAGCGCGCGATCGCCATGAAGGCGTTGTAGGAGGCGTAGGTGAAGTTCGCCGGCGGCGAGCCGCAGCTGGTGGGAGCCCCGGCCGAGCAGGAGCAGCGCCCGTCCCCGCCCGCGTCGCGGGCGGCCTCCATGGCCGCCACCATGCGCTCGCCCAGGTCCCCGTTGGTGCCAAGGAAGGCGGCCTCGCAGTCGAGCACCACGTTGGCGCCCGTGAGCACGTTGCCCTGGATCGCGTACTCGTACGGGCCGAACGACCCGGTGAGCCCGTCGGCGAAGTCACCATTGAAGTTCCCCGTGTGGGTGACCGGCGGACCGGAGAAGGCCACGATGCCGAACTGGCGGTTCTCGAAGCCGCCGTCGCTGGCCTCGATCAGGTCGAGGAGCTGCTGGGGCGTGGCGCCGCGGAGCGAGTTCCGGAAGATCCGCCTGCGGTTCGTCGCCTGGGTGATGACGAAGGACTGCGCGGCCCCCGCGGCGTAGCCCACCCGGATGACGGGCACCGCCGTGGCGATATCGAACCCTGCGATGCAGGTGGACGTCGCGACGGCGAGCTCGCCGGTCTCTCGGTTGATCACGACGATCGACCACGTGGCCTTGGCGGGCGACGCGAAGAAGAGGGCGAGGAGCGCGAGGAGCGCGGAGCGGATCGGAGAGCTGAACATGGCTCAATGGTCGCCCCGACCCTTCGAGGCCGTCAAGGACCGAACCGGTCCGGACCCACCTGTCGCACCTTGACGCCGTGGAGGACCGTCTGAGTGGCGAAGGTCGCGACTCCGAACGGGACCGAGGGGTCAACTTCGGGACGCAGCTCAAGCTCCCGTCCCGTCAGGTCCGCGTCGATCAGGGGCTCCCCGTCGAGGCCCACCTGGACCCGGTCGTCCGTCACGGACAGCGAGACCCGGTAGCGGGTCCCGTCCGGGAAGTTCCGCAGCGTCCGGGTGTCGTTGCCCGAGGCGTCCTCCCCATCGAGGCAGGACAGCCCACAGACCACGCCGCCCCAGCCGCCCAGCACCAGCGTCAGGTGCTCTCCTCGAACCGGGAACGTCACCGCGAGGAAGAAGTCCGCGCCGTACTCCTTGGTCACGTCGAACTCCGCCTCGAACGGCGGAGCCGGCGGCGCGCCCTGGTAAGTCAGTCCGGCGAGCGGGACTCCCTGGGGGATGACCACGCCGTCCTCCACCCGCTCGAACTCCGCGAACTCACCGAACACGCCGGCCTTCCAGCTCGAGAGGTCCTCTCCGTCGAAGAGCACCTCCCAGGGAACCTCGGAGACGGGCGCCTCCGGCGCTCCAGCGGGCGCCGCGCAGGAGGCCAGGGCCAGGCCAGCCGCGAGGGCGGCCACTGGGCCTGGGCGCCGACGGGGTTGGCACGATCGGGACCCGACCCTCGCAGAACGTCGGTGGGCTTCGCTATGGTCCGCCAGCACCGCGCCGCCACCTCCGGGGGATGGCGCTTCCCGCTCCCCGACCCGCAGGACCCCATGACCACCGTCGTCGTCACCAAGAAGAACGGAGTCGCGTGCATCGCCGCCGACACCCTCGCCACCTACGGAGACCTCAGGGAGCCGGCCGACCTCGTGGCGTCCAGCGACAAGCTCGTGCGGATCGGAGAGGCGTGGGTCGCCCCCACGGGGCCGGCTTCGGCCCAGCTGATCCTGGGTCACCACCTCCGCGGGCTGAAGGAGACCCCGGCCCTGAGGACCGCGGACCAGATCTTCGACTTCTTGACGCAGCTTCAGCGTTCCCTCCGGGATGACTACTACGTCCTCGGCAAGGAGGACAGTCAGGACGACTACGAGTCTATGCGGATGGAGCTGATCATCGCGTCGCCCGGCGGCATCTTCGGCGCCTACCCCCAGCGCTCGGTCCAGGAGTTCCGCTCCTTCTACGCCTTCGGGTCCGGCGCGGAGTTCGCGCTCGGCGCCATGAGCGTGGCCGAGGCCAACGCCCCCGACGCCGAGTCCCTGGCGCGGATCGGAGTGGAGACCGCCGCGCGGTTCGACGTGTCCACCGAGCTCCCCATGACGCTCCAGCGCATGCACCTCGAGGCGCCCCACTGAGGCCCGGGGACGGGCCTCAGATCTTCCGCACTCGCTTGCGGCGCGGGTCGACCGTCCGGCGCCGGAAGTCGCCGGCGCTCTCCACCACCAGGCGGGTCCGGCGCCCCTCCCCCTCCACCTTGACCACCTGCCCGAGGTGGCGGCCGTCGATCTCCACCCAGTCCCCGCGGGCGAAGGCCGCCTCGGGGTCCGCGGCGAGGGGTGCCGCCGCCGGTGAGGCCGACGGCTCCGTCTTCCGTCGCTCGAGGTGAGCCGCCCGCCACGCCTCGGCGTCCTCGGTGTTGTCGCAGCCTCGCCCCACCGCGTCCTCGAGGCCGAAGTGCTCGGCCAGGAGGGCCCGCCGCGGCCGGTCGTCGTTCTTCGCGAACTCGACCATGGAGAGCAGCGCCCGGAGGTCGTCCTGGAGCTTCTCCCCCGTGGCCAGGAAGGCCGGCAGTTCTTCTGGGTCCAGCGGCCGCCGGACCTCGAGGTCGCTCCCCTCGAAGGAGCCTGAGGTCACACCGAGGACCTCGAGCCAGCGGAGCGCGATCCCCACCCGGTTGTCCCGGCGCTCCTTCACGAGCAACTCCGCGCGCAGGTCGTCCTCATCCTTCAGCTGCACCCGCTCGCCCCAGCCCGCCAGGGTCTCGTAGACCATGACCACGTACTCGAGGGTGGGGTTCGCCCAGCGAACGAACGTGTCCTGGATGGCGATGTCCTCCGGGAAGTAGAGGAGCTCACACCAGGACGGCGCGCCGTCTCGCCCCGCGCGGCCCACCTCCTGGGTCCACGCCTCGAGGGTGCGCGGCATCTGCACGTGGATCACGAAGCGGATGTCCGCCTTGTCGATCCCCATACCGAACGCGTTGGTCGCCAGCACCACCAGCTCCGAGGAGCCCATGAAGCGCTCCTGCATTCCCCGTCGCTCCTCCGCCGAGAGCTTGCCGTGGTAGACGAGGGTCTCCACGCCGCGCCGCCGGAGCTCGCCGTGGATCCGCTCGAGGTCCTTGATGAGGGCTCCGTAGACGATGCCTGGGCCGCTGATCGAGCGGATCCGCTCCACCAGCACGTCGACCTTCTCCTCCTCGCTCGACACCTCGGTGACCGCGAGGAAGAGGTTCTCGCGCTCGATCCCCGTGCGCAGGATCAGGGGGTCCTCGAGCTCGAGGCGCAGGGCGATGTCCTGGGCCACCGCCGGGGTCGCCGTCGCGGTGAGCGCGATCGCAGGCACCCCGCCGAGCCGACGGCGGTACTCCCCGAGCCTCGAGAAGTCCGGGCGGAAGTCATGCCCCCACTGGCTGATGCAGTGGGCCTCGTCCACCGCGAGCCGCCGCACCGGGAGCTCCCCCAGCGCCCCGGCGAAGTCGGGCTGCCTGAAGCGCTCCGGGGTCACGTAGAGGAGGTCCAGCTCCCCCGCCGCCGCGGCCTTCAGTCGGCGCGCTCGCTCCGCCGCGCTGATGGAGGAGTTCACGTAGGCCGCGCGGATCCCGCGGGCCCTGAGCGCGTCCACCTGGTCC
>CAZEFP010000260.1:0-5510 GCA_964511565.1 uncultured Planctomycetaceae bacterium | reverse complement strand
AGGCCCGCTGCATCAGCTCGTGGTCCGAGGCCGCCACCAGCACGTCCAGCTGGTCCTCCACGGGGATCTGATAGGCGGGGTTGGTCTCCCAGCTCCCGTCGGGGTGGGTGGTCTTGAAGCCGGCCTTGTAGCGGAGGCGGAAGGCCTCGGCGGCCCTGGGCAGCACCTCGGGCTCGTGGCGCAGGAGGTACTCGACCATCCCGAAGGCGAGCTGGGCCTTGTGGTCATCCCAGGTGTTCGGGCGCCAGCCAGCGAACTCGTCCAGGGAGAGCGGGTCCTTCTTCCGCTTCTTGAACTCGCGCTTCAGCTCGGTCTCCCAGCCGCCGTGCTCGCCGACGCCCACGAAGCCGCTCCGGTAGGGGAAGCAGTAGATGTCGCGCATCACCTCGAGCTCGACGCTCCAGGCCGCGGCCAAGCTGAGCCAGGTCGGCTGCGGGCCGTAGGACCGGAAGGTGAGTAGCCGGACGAGGCGGTTGACCAGCTCGTTCTCCGAGCGCCAGACCTTCCCGATCTCGAAGCCCTCGGGCGCCTCTTGCCAGACCGCTGCGGTGAACTGCTCCTCCGAGAAGCCCGGGCGCATGCCGTGGACGTGCGCCAGGGAGGCCAGATCGTCTCGCGCTTCACCGAGGCCGGCGAGCAGCGCGTGGTACTCCTGCTCCTTCCTGATCTCCACCAGCACCACGGGGACCTGATCGGGGATGTGGTCACCCACCCCCCAGGCAGCGCTATGGAACGTCTCGTCCGAGCCTGCTCGGTCCGGCGGCGAGAGCAGCGCGTCGAATCCGTCCAGGGTCTTCTCGACCAGCTTCATGCGCCGCCGCGCCACCTTCTTCGAGGAGGTCACCAACAGCACGCGGCCGTCGCGGGAGAGCGAGACGTGGTAGTCGTGAGCCTCGATCCAGTCGCGATAGAGCTCCAGCTGCTCGAGAGCGCCCTGGACGGTGCTGGCAGGGAGGTGATCCGTGAGCTCATCGACGGGATAGGCCTTCCCCTGCACGGAGACCTCGAGCTCGTCGGCGGCGGGCATGGCGGCGGCGGGTGCAGCCGAGGTCATGATCGGGGCCAGGGCGAGGAGGAGGGTGAGGGGCTGTCGCATGGTGTGGGGTACGAAAGGGGGTAGGGCGAGCGGCGCCATCGAGAGGTGCCTTCGGGACGAGGCCGCGGGCCAGCGCCCGCGGTCTCCTCCAAGTGCCCCTCGAGCTGGGGAGCGGACAGGCGATCCATCGAAACCGGAGTGGCCGTGCTCGCCCCCCTCGTTCGAAAGGCGCTCACCCCCCGTTACGCCGCGGCCGGTCGGTTTATTCGCGCCCAGCCGCGCTTCTGGCCGCCGTTGACGCACGCTTGACGCCCCGGACACATCCCCATCGCATCCGCCACCGAGGCGCCCACGGCCGCACCTCCTCGGTCTCTCCCCCCGTCTCTTCTCCCGCCCGGCTAGCGGGCGGGTCGAGTGAACCTGGGCCGCGCCGCTCCGGGAGGCCCCTGGAGCATCCGCTTGGCGCTCGCCAGCTGCTCCTCGCCGACCTCCACCCTCCGGCGGAGCCGCACGTAGTGGATCGACCGCCCCTCCTGGATCCACCGCTCCTCGTAAGCCGTCTTGAAGGCCAACAGGTCGGTGAGCTCGGCGTCGAAGCGCCCCGGCGCCGCGCCGTGGACGTCGGCGCAGCTCTCCTCGACCTCCATTCCGGTGAGGGGTCCGTCCCTGAGCGTGTTCTCGAAGAACTCGGGGCTGTCCGTCTTCACGTGGACGATCCCGTCCTCGGTCAACATGCTCTGGTAGAGCCAGAGGTAGTGCGGCGAGGTGAGGCGCTTGGTCCCCCGCTTGTCCGCGTTCTGGGGATCGGAGAAGGTCAGCCACACCTCTCCGACCTCGCGGGGGCCGAAGAAGTGGTCCAGCCACTGGATGCGCGCGCGCAGGAAGGCCGCGTTCAGGAGCCCCCCGACGTGCGCCGCCTTGGCGCCCCGCCAGAAGCGGTGCCCCTTGAGATCCACCCCCACCACGTTGGTCTCGGGGAAGCGGCGCGCCAGCTCGACCGCGAACATGCCCTGCCCGCAGCCGAGCTCGAGCGTCAGGGGCGCGGACTGCTCGAAGACCCGCTCGCACCACTCACCACGCAGGTAACTGGCTCCGGCGGCGATCTCGGCCAGGTCAGGCTCATGGACGCGCTCCATGTCCTGGTTCTCCCGCCAGCGGTCTCTCTTCGTCCTGCTTCGCATCGGGCCAGAGGATGGCGCTTTGCCCGCGGGCCGCAACCCCCCGGCGGGCGAACGATGGCACGGGAGGTCCCGAACGGAAGGAGGGGCCGGACGACCTGCGCCCGACCCCTCCCCCGTTTCCCGCACCGATCGGCGGGGAACGCGAGGCTCAGAGCGTGAGCGTGATCTCCACCCCGTCGGTGAAGTTCGACGTCGCGGAGCCCGCCACGGAGTCGCGGTGCCACGCCTGGAAGTTCCACGCCTCGCCGACCGCGCCGGACACGAAGCCCGTGGGCTGGGGGATCTGCGTCAGGTCGATGGGCAGGGTGAAGCTCCCCGCGGTCCCCGAGTTGAGGATCTGCCCCGGACCGACGTAGCGCCCGATGGAACCGCCCAGGCAGAGGTTGCCCTGGGAACCGCCCGGCCCCGTCACGAAGGCCTGCTGCTGGCTCGTCAGGAAGAAGCCGAAGGACGTCGCCGGCAGGCCGGAGGCCTCGAGTGAGAGCTGGTTGGTGCTCAGCGACGGGGAACCGAGCCCGATAATCGAGCCAGACCCCCCGGTCGAGTTCACCACCCCGGGCCCGCAATAGCTGGCTCCCACGCCCGCGGAGGGGTCGCCCTTCGCGATCACGAGGTTGTCGAAGTAGAACAGGTCGTTGTTGTTCCCCCCCGACGAGATCCTGATCTCGTTGAAGAACATGTCGTGGATCATCTCGTCCAGGTCCGCGGTCCCCGTGGGGTAGTCCGTGGCCGGGTTCACGTAGAGCCGAAGCCGCTCCATCCCCGGGAGGAAGTCGATCCGGGTGACCAGCCGCGCGGGAGCGGTGTCGTCGCTGCCAGCGATGGTGACCGGGCCCGGTCCGGCGGGCCCCTCGTCGTCGATCCCCCACTCGTTGGTGTTCCACGGGGAGCCGATGAAGAGCTCCTCACCGGTGCCTTGCTGGATGAGGGCGAAGCCGCCGAAGCGCTCCACGGGCTGACCGGAGAACGCCACGAGGCTGAACGAGAACCAGAGCGTGGTGTTGTCCAGCCCGAACAGCCCGCCCGCCGCAACGTCGGGGTGGAGGGCGGCGTCCGGCTTTCGGTACGCCTCACCGAAGGGGTTCACCTGGCCCGCATACGCGCCCACGCCGTCGCTCAGGGTGAAGGGCGGCGCGACCGTCGCGTCGAACAGGGTCAGGTCGTCGTTGGTCGGACCGCTGACCCACCAGGGGTTCTCCCAGCCCACGCCGCCGACCTGCTGGAAGAAGGGCCCGGGGACGGGGTACTCGAAGGTCTCGGAGGCCACGACCGTCACCTGGGCGGTGGCCGTGGGGAGAAGGCCCGCCGCGGTCGCGAGCGCCAGGATGATGGGGAGGAGCTTGGTCATGGGAGGGAAGGGGAAAGGTGACCTCGGGCCGATCGTCGCCAACCGGCTGCGCCGGCGGCGGCCATATGGTCACTGTGAGAACACGAGCGCGGTGTAAGGCCCCACCGAGAGGTCGACGCTGTAGGGCATCCCGTCATAGGGGATCGCGTCCGCCTGCACGCCCCCCGAGGGGTGATTGCCGAACGAAGGGTCATAGATGGAGGCGTCGCTGTTGAAGCGCAGGTGCCACCAGCCCGGCCGGGGGACCCCGACTCGGTAGCTCGGATAGCTCGCGGCGCCGAAGTTCGCGAACACGATGACGTCGTCGCCGGGACCGCCGCCGTCCCAGCGGTGGAACGCGATCGCCTTCGCCCCGTTGTTCACGTGGTGGACGTTGATGTGCTGCCCGCGGAGCCCTTGGGAGAAGCCCCCGAGGTTGCGTCGCATGGAGATCAGGTCCCGGTAGAGGTCCCGGATCCCCGCGAACGTGACCGCCTTGGACCAGTCGATCGGGTCGGTGTCGGTGAAGTAGCCGTCCTCGAGCAGCTCCTGGCCCTGGAAGAGCATGGGGATCCCGGGCGCGGTCATGACGATCGCCGCGCCGAGCGTGGAGCGCTTCTTCGAGAACCAGCTCGACGCGTTCCCCGGCCAGATCTCCTCGGGAACGCGAGAGCGACCGTTGGCCACCTCGTCGTGGGACTCGGTGTAGACGACTCGCTCGAAGGCGTCGGAGTTGTAGCGGGCGTAGAGGACGTCGCGCACGGACCACATGTCACGGTCCGAGTCGTTCGGGGTGATGACCGCCGCCCGGATGGGGTGCACGAAGCCCGCGTCCCACTGGGAGTCGAAGCCGGCGCCACCTGCGCCCGTGGTCTTGGTGACCCACTCGTTCAGCCGCATGTCCTCGGCGATGATCAGCTTCCACGGCTGCACCGCATCGACCTCATTGTTGATCCACTGCATGAGGGACCAACCGTCCGGGAGGTCCCCGCCCGGGCCCTCGCGGATGTACGCCGTCGCGTCGAAGCGGAGCCCGTCCATGCGGAACTCCTCGAGCCACATCAGCGCGTTGTCGCGGATGAACTGGCGGACCTCGCCGCGGCCGTAGTCGGGGCGCGTGTTGCCCCACGGCGTCTGGGCATTGAAGTCGTCGTAGAAGTAGTTGCCCCCGGTTCGACCCGGGAACGAGCCGTCGAACTGCCAGTGCGGGATGTCGTTGGGCCCGAGGTGGTTGTAGAGCACGTCGAGCGTCACCCCGATCCCCCGGTCGTGGGCCGCCTGGACGAAGCGCTTCACGTCCTCCACGTCCCCGTAGGCGGTCTCGGGCGCGTAGGGATGGGCTGGGTTGTAGCCCCAGGAGAACTCACCGGGGAACTCGTTGATCGGCATGAGCGCGATCATGTTCACGCCGAGGTTCTGCAGGTGGTCGAGCCGCTGGAGCGCGGAGCCAAAAGACCCAGGAGCGCCGCCGGGCAGGTCGTTGAACGTCCCGATGTGCATCTCGTAGTGCACGGTGTCGTTCCACTGGGGAGTGAAGAACTGCCCGGTCCACGGGAAGGCATCGGGGTCCACGATCACGCTGTCCCCGACGCTGCTCGTCACCTGCCGCGAGCGAGGGTCAGCGCGCCAGTTGAGCTGACTTCCCGTGTCGACCACGTACTTGTAGCGGTCTCCGGCCCCGAGTCCCCGCACGTCCAGCGACCAGTTACCGTCCCCCTCCGCGGTGAGCGGCGCCGTGGATGGCGACCACGCGTTGAACGGTCCCGCGACGTGCACCGCGTCGGCGTCCGGCGCCCAGACGCGGAAGGTGGTCCCATCGGCGTAGGGTATCGCTCCCATGCCCGGCCGGGATGAGGCCTTCGATCCGCGCTCGATGTCGAGGTCGTAGACCGTACCGGCGGGCCGGTGGACCCCGACGTACCAGATGCCCGACTCAAGGGCGGGGACCGAGCCGGCGTCGAGGACG
>CAZEFP010000259.1:0-5516 GCA_964511565.1 uncultured Planctomycetaceae bacterium | reverse complement strand
CGTCGAGGGGCAGCCTCGAGACGAGACCGCAGCAGGGGCAGGCCGCGAGTCGCGGCGTCGGGGGACCTTTCTCCACGCCCACAGTCTAGGGAATGGTCTCCCCGGACCGCGCGCTCACGCGGGCGCCGCGTCCCCCGCTGGCCTCCGAAGCACGAGGGCGCACCCGATCAGCACGAAGGCCAGGCCCCCCAGCGTCCACGCCGTGACGCGCTCCTCCCCGAGCCCGGCTCCCACCACCAGCGCGATGGCCGGCGTGACGTAGGCGATCAGGGACAGGGCCACCGTGCTGGCCTGGCGCAGCACCCAGAAGTAGAGCGTGAAGGTCAGGACGGTCCCGAAGAGGGCCAGGTACGCCACCCCGAGCGCCCCGGCGGCGGTGCTCGGGGGCTCCACGCCCCCCTCGACCACCATCGCGGCAACGAGGAGCATGAGGCTGCCAACCAGCAGCGCCGAGCGGTTCAGGAGGACGGAGCTCACGTGGGCCCCGTGGCGCTTGATGTACGCGGTGGAGAGAGCGGAGACCAGCGGACTGAGGAGCAGGACGAGCCCCCGCTCGATGGCGTCCCCCCCAACGGACCGGACATCGGTGAGGAACAGCAGCACGACCCCGACGAAGCCCACCACGAGCCCCCACCACTGCGCCCCGCGCAGGCGCGCCTCGGTCCCCTGGAGTTGGGCCACGCCCGCTGTCATGAGCGGGAACACCGCCCAGAGCACCGCCGTCAAGCCGGACGGGAGGGTCTGCTCTGCCCAGTAGACGATCCCGTAGCTGATGGCGAAGTTGCCCGTCGCCATGGCCAGCACGAGTCGCCAGCCAGGGCGCTCCCCGCCCTCCCTCGCCGCGATCGCCGGAGCGATGAAGAGCATGAGTAGCCACGCGAGGAAGAAGCGCATTCCGCCGCTCCCGAAGGGCTGCATCTCGCTGAGGCCCTCGCGGACCACGAACCACGTGGAGCCCCAGACCAGGCACATGATCGTGACGGCGACCTTGACGCCCGTGGAGGTTTGAGCCTGTCTCATCGTTCCAGCCGTTCGCCCCGCGTCGCCTGGCCGATGCCACCGCTCCGAGCCGCGCTCGAAGGGTGGGGCGGAGCGCCGGTGGGCCCCGTCAGTCGACCGAGACCTCGCTCGCCGCCTGGGCTCCCATGAAGCCGCCCCCGAGGGCCACGTGCAGGTCCACGCGGTTCTGGAAGACCTCCCGGCGGGTCTCCAGGAAGGTGGACTCCGCCTGCAGCTCGCGCCGCTGCGCCTCGAGCACGAGGTCGATGCTCACCAGCCCCTGCTCGTACTGATCGTCCGCGAGCGCGGTGGCCTCCCGCGAGCGTCGCGCCGCTTCCTCCAGATGGCCGAGGCGCTCCATCAGCAGGTCCTCCGCCGAGAGCGCGTTCTCGACCTCGAAGAACGCCCGCAGCGCCGCCGCCGCGAAGAGCGCTCGAACCTCCCGAAGTGCGGCCAGGGACTCATCGATGCGGGCCTCCCGGCGCCCTCCGTCGAAGATCGGCGCCGTGACCCGGCCCGCCAAGGACCAGACCCCGAAGTCGCCGTCGAGCAGGTCCTTGAAGTCGTCGCTGGTGAGCCCGCCGCTCGACGTCAGGGCGATGGACGGCCAGCGGTCGAGCCGAGCCTGCCGCGCCGTGGCCTCCGCCGCGGTCATGCGACGTTCGATGGCCACCATGTCGGGTCGCCGGGAGAGGACCTCGGCGGGGACACCCGCCGGGACCTTGGGAGGGAGCGCCCCGAAGGACCCCTCCGTCCTCAGCTCCGAGTCCGGGAAGCGGCCCAGGAGGACCTCGATCTGCCTCGCCACAACGTCCCGGGCGCGGGTGGCGGCGGCCAGCTGCGCCCGGCTCCCCGCGACGTTCGCCTGGGACAGGCGGAGGTCCAGCGTCCCCGTGAGCCCCGCCTCGTGCCGGTCCTCGATGGCCTTCAGGCTCCGCTCGTACGTCGCCAGGGTGGCCTCGGCTAGGGCCACCTGCTGGGCCGCTTCACGGAGCCCGAACCAGGCGATGGTGACCTGGGCCGCAACGCTGAGGCGGGCCGCCTCCAGGTCCGCGAGGACCCCCTGGACCTCAGCCTCCGCGGCGTCCACCCCTGCTGCGAGCTTGCCCCAAAGGTCGAGCTCCCACGAGAGATCGATGGCAGCGGACCACTGGTCGTACTCCGACTCAAGAGGCCCACCTGGGAAGGGCAAGCCGACGAAGACCTGCTCCTGCCGCGAGCCGTCGAGGCGGCCCTGAACCTGAGGCCTGCGAGCAGAGCGCGCGACCATCGAACGCGCCGCCGCGCCGCGGAGCCGCTCGGCGCTGGCGAGGAGGTCGCGGTTGTGCACCAACGCCTCCTCCACGAGCCCCGTGAGCACCGGGTCCCCGAAGGTCTCCCAGAAGGGAACCTCCTCACCGCGGCTGGGGACGCCCGAGCCATCCGCCGGCTCCTCGGCGCTCCATCGCTCGGGCACGTCGCCGCGCAGGAGCGCCCCGAGGTCCGGGCGCTCCTCCACGGGGTCAGGTCCCAAGCAGCTGAGGGGAACCAGGAGGAGCGGGAGGAGGAAACCGGAGCGTGTATCCATGATCGTCTGCGGGGCCAGCGGCGCCGCTCGCCCCGGGAGTTTAGGATCGCTCCACCGCCTGCTCCCTGCTCCGAGAGCCGTAAATCGGCCCACCGCGCCATGCCCACCCCCTGCGCCGTCCCTCTCCTCTGCCTGGGGCTGCTCACGTCGGCCCAGAAGGCCGATGAAGAGCGGGTCCACCTCCCCTCCGTGGGGACCGCACTGGCCCTGCCGGAGGCCTCCCAGCAGGACCCCTCCGGCGCTGCGCCCGCCCGGCCAAGCGAGGGCGAGGGCCCGGCTCCCCTCGCGGGGATCTCGGAGGAGCGGGCCGCGAAGACCGTGCGCGAGCTCGTCGCCTTCGGGCCGCGAATGGGCGGCACCCGCTCTGGTGAGGCGGCCGCCAAGTACCTGGAACGGCGATTCGCGGCGCTGGGGCTCAAGACGGTTCGGCACATGGGCCGGGAGCAGTGGTGTCACCAGGAGCTCGAGTGGAGCGTCACGGTGCACGCGGATGGCGATGAACCCTACCGCCTCGAGCGTGCCTGGCCCTGGGGCTTCTCGCCCGCCGGCGAGGGCGCCTCGGTCCCCCTCTCCGTCGGCGACAGCCGGTCGGAACCTGGCAGCGATCGGGCGCTCCTCACCGACTCCTACATGGGCGTCCGCCGGAAAGGGACGCCATCGAACGTCGTGCTTGTGGATGGCGCGAACACCATCGACGGGGAGTGGCCCGTCTGTCGGTCCCTGCGCCGAAGAGGCACCCAGGCCGCGACCTTCGGCATCTCCAAGGGTGAGGGCGCGAGGATCCGCGCGGCCGTGGAGGCCGGCAAGCAGGTCCTGATCGACTGGTCCCTGGAGACCGACATCCGCCAGGCGGCGCCGGTGACCATCGTGGCCACGCTCCCGGCGGCGGAGGGCTCACCAGAGGGTCACTTCCTCGTCTGCGCACACGGTGATTCCGACAGCGGCGGCCCCGGCGCCAACGACAACGCGAGCGGCGTCGCGATCGTCCTGGAGATCGCGACCGCTTGGTCCACCGCGGTCCGCGCCGGCACACTTCCACCCCCGCCGCGAGAGGTGCGATTCGCCATCTGGGGCTCAGAGATCGCCTCCACCCGCGCCTACCTCGAGTCCGAACTCGGCGCGGGCGTGCTGGGCGTCATGAACTTCGACCAGGCCGGGTACGGCAGCACAGGGCAGCGACTCCACCTGGAGCCGGACGACCTGAAGGCCAACGAGGGCTTCATCGGAATCGCAGCCGGGGTGCTGAGGCAGCACAGCGGGACGGAGGGGTTCCCTGAGCGGTGGGCCACCAACAAGAGCCTCGGGGGCACCGACAGCTACGTCTTCAGCGGCTCACGGCGCTTCCGGGACGAGGGCCTTCCGGCCGTGACCCTCTACACCAGCGCATGGGGTCAACCCGACGAGCACCCCGCCACCCCGGGCATGCCGGGTGAGTCCTGGTCCGATCGCGACCGCGTCGCCATCGACTACGACCGCTTCTATCATTCCGCGGGCGACACCCCGGAGAACACCACGGATCGGGAGCCCGAGAACATGGGCTGGTGCGCCCGCGTCGGGCTCCTCGCGACCCTGGACTACCTGGGCTCCCTGGAGCGAGGCCGATCCAGCAAGTAGGCGTACAGGAGCGTCATGGAGCTCCCCACCGGGACGTACCAGGGCCACGCGATGGACTTGCCGTCATCGAACGCTCCCACCTCCGCCGCTCGCGTGAGGAGGAACAAGGTGAAGGCCAGCCACAGGGTCTGGATCGAGCCGTGGGGCTGGCGACGGCGGGGCAGGCCCGCGAGGAGCCAGGCTCCGATGAAGGCGCCTGCGACCCACCAGCTCGCGGCGTACGCCACGTCCCCGTGCCAGATCCCGAACAGCACCGTGAGCAGCCCGAGGGGAGCGGACCAGAGGTAGCCGGCCGCGCCACGGTCCCCCGGCAGCCAGGAGAGCACGAAGCCCGCCAGCAGCGGCCCCCCGACCAGGCCTGACATCCCGAGGGCGAGGCCGAGCAGGTCGTCGTACTGGGCCTCGATCACCGGCATGACGATGGCGAGGCCCGCGAGCGCGGCAGCCCAGAAGATGACGAACGCCCGCCCCGCGCGGATCGACCCGGCGTCTGCGGCACCCTCGGGTCGACCCACCGCGCGCCGGAGGAGCGGCCAAAGGGTCGCCTGCGACGCCTGCCCCAGGGCGGCGAGGATGGAGTCGAGGCTCGAGATGGCCGCGGCGAAGGCCGCCGCCAGCACCAGGCCGCGGACACCGGCTGGCAGCTCCTCGCGCACGAAGACGGGGAGGATCCGCTCGGGCTTGTCGGCGACGAGGGTGAGGGCGCCGTCGGACATCACGTGCTCGAGGTAGTACCCGTGCAGCCCGATCCCGATCAGGAAGGCGAGCGCGATCACGATGACCGCCCCGTAGCTCCCGACCATGGCCAGCTGCGCGTCTCGCTTGGACCGGCAGCAGAGCAGCCGTTGGACGATGAGCTGATCCGTGCCGTAGGGCCCGATGAGGCCCCAGCTCGCTGCGAAGAGGACCGCCCAGAGCGTGTAGGGCCGGGTGAACGCGAACTCCGTCTCCACCAGCTGGAGGCGGCCCGACTCCATGGCGAGCTGCCAGGCCTCACCGAGCCCGCCGCTCACGCCCGCGTGGAGCGCGACCAGCATTCCCACCATGCCGCCCACGAAGAGGAGGAAGAGGAGGGCGTCGGTCCAGACGACGGTGGCCACGCCGCCGATCCACGTCCAGAGCAGCGCGACCAGGGCGATGGCCATGATGGCGCACGCCAGCGGCGAGAGGCCCGTCAGCTGGGAGGCCGCGGCCAGCTCCTCCTGGGCCAGCACCTCGATCACGACGGCGGTGATGTAGACCCGCGACGCCTGGGCCAGGGCGCCCCCGACCATGAACAGCCCGGTGGTCATGCGGCGCACCGCCGGACCCAGCCGGTTGCCCATGAATTCGTAGG
>CAZEFP010000258.1:0-5517 GCA_964511565.1 uncultured Planctomycetaceae bacterium | reverse complement strand
CACCCCGAGACGATCGTGCTGCTCACGGCGGACGCCTTCGGCGTGCTCCCGCCGGTGTCGATCCTCGACGCGCGCGAGGTCATGTACCACTTCGTCCAGGGCTTCACGGCGAAGCTCGCCGGTACGGAGGTCGGCGTCACCGAGCCCACGGCGGCCTTCTCGGCCTGCTTCGGCGCCCCCTTCATGCCGCACCGCCCGCCCGTCTACGCGAAGAAGCTCGCGGAGAAGATGGCGCAGCACGAGACCCGTTGCGTGCTCCTCAACACCGGCTGGACCGGCGGGGCCTACGGCGAGGGGAAGCGGATCTCCATCAAGGACACCCGCGCCCTCCTGAACGCTGCACTGGCCGGCGACCTCCACACCGAGGGGATGGAGTACGACGAGCACCCCATCTTCGGGTTGAAGATGCCGAGGAACTGCCCCGGCGTGGATCCCGAGATCCTCGACCCGCGCAAGTGCTGGTCGGACAAGGACGCCTACGACGCCGCCGCCAACAAGCTCGCGACCATGTTCCGGGAGAACTTCGAGAAGAAGGGCTTCGCGGACCTCGGGATCGAGGCCGCCATCTGACGGCCGCCGGGCGTACGCTCTGCTGATGACTGATTCGATCGAAGAGCGCCGCCAGGCGCCCTACCTCGAGGGCCTCGCCCTGTTCGGTGAGGACCGGCACGAGGAGGCCATCGCCAAGTACGAGGAGTCCCTCGCGGTGGACCCCACCTGGACGGAGTCCATGCACGGCAAGGCCATGGCGCTGATGCAGCTCGAGCGCTACGACGAGGCGATCGAGGTGGGGCTCCGGATCGTCGAGCTCGACCCCGACGACGCCTTCGCGCACACGTCCCTGTCGATGTTCTATCAGCGCAAGGGGATGATCGACGAGGCCGAGGCCGAGGGGGCGAAGGCGCGCATGATCTCCTGGAAGGAGGAGCTCAAGACCAACCCGGACGCGCGCCCTCCCGGACCCGCCGGCAGCCTGGACGTCGTCCAGTAGTCTGCGCTGGCAGGACGCCGCCGGACGCGGGGCGGCGCCGCCGGAGCAGCTCCACCCCGGCGCGGCTCAGTCGTCGCTCTCCTCGGCGTCGTCCATACCCAGCGCCTTGCGACCCTCGTCGCTGATGAGGTGCGGAGTCCACGCGGGCTCGAAGACGATCTCGATGTCCGTCTCCTCGACGCCGTCGAGGCTGTTGCAGCGCCGACGCATCACGTCGGGGATCGTGCGAGCCTCCGGGCAGGACTGCGAGGTGAGGGTCATGGTGATGAGGACCTTGGGGTCCTCGACCTTGACGTCGTAGATCAGCCCGAGGTCGACGATGTTGACGGGGATCTCGGGATCGAAGACCTGCTTGAGCTGGTCGTAGACTTCTTCGGTGGTGGGCATGGGGGCTCCTGCGGGGGAATTCTGAGCACAGGGAATAAGCCCGACCGGACGTCCCGTCCAGCGACGAACGGGGATCTCGACGATCCAGGGCGAGCGGACAGCGCCTCACGCCGGGATCCGATGGCGGTCGGGGAGCGCCGGGTCGTCGTTTCGCAGGGGGTCCGTTGGCCCCCTGAAGGGGAGTGGGGGATAATCCGGTATGCCTGCAGGGAGCGGAGTGGAGCCGGTGGTCTTCGAGGCCATCTACAAGGAGCGCGTGTGGGGCGGGCGCCAGCTCGAGACCGACCTCGGGCGCGAGCTCCCCGACGCCGAGGCGCCCTTCGGAGAGGCCTGGGAGATCGTCGACCGACCCGAGGACCGCGGGCGGGTCGCCACCGGGGAGCACGCCGGGCGCACGCTCCAGGAGCTCTGGAATCAACAGCGCGAGGAGCTCTTCGGGGCCGGCCTGGAGGGAGCCGGCGCGGACTTCCCCATGCTCCTGAAGATCCTGGACGCCAGGCGGCACCTCTCGGTGCAGGTCCACCCCCCCGCGTCCGCTGCCGAGGAGCTGGGCGGCGAGGCGAAGACGGAGATGTGGTACGTGCTCGCCGCGGACCCGGGGGCGAAGCTCTTCGTCGGGGTCAAGGAGGGCGTGACCCGGGAGTCCTTCGAGCGAGCGGTCGCGGAGGGCCGGACCGAGGAGACCCTGCACGTCATCGAGCCGAGCGTTGGCGAGTTCCTGTTCATCCCCAGCGGACGGCTCCACGCCATCGGCGCGGGGCTCGTGCTGTTCGAGATGCAGCAGAACAGCGACACGGTCTACCGGGTCTTCGATTGGAACCGGCTGGGCCTCGACGGCGCCCCGCGTCAGCTCCACACCTCACAGGCCCTCCGGTGCATCGACTTCAGCGACGTGGCTCCCTCCATGGGGGAGGCCGCCGGCGAGCTGCTCGTGGACTGCGAGCACTTCCGGGTCGAGCGCTGGGGGCTCGAACCGGGGAGCCCGCGCGGCGGCGGGGAGGAGCGCTTCGCGCTCTACACCGTGGTGGAGGGCACGGTGAGCTGCGGCGCCTCGACCTTCGGGCCCGGTCGCTCCTTCCTCCTGCCCGTGGGCGGCGCCCCGCTCGAGGCGCCGGAAGGGGCTGTGGTCCTGCGCACCACGCTCCCCTGAGCCGATCCCAGGGTCAGGCGTAGGGGGCGAACCCGGCCTCACCGAGCCGCTCCACGGCCTCGTCGAGGCGGTCGCCGGGGACCAGGACGTAGTCCGTGTCGAAGGTGGAGAGGGCGAAGACGCTGATCTCTGCCCTGGCGAGGACGGCGGTGATCTCTGCCAGGAGGCCGACGATGGTGAAGTCCAGGGGCCCTTCGACCTCGAGGGCGCCCCACCCGGCGCTGACCTCACCCCAGGTGGCCCGCTCCGGCCGCTCGCGGCAGACGACGCTGAGCTCGGCCTCGGTGCGCCCGATCCAGACCATGGGTTCCTCGGCGAGGCCCTCGGGGAGCGGGTCGGCCGCAGGCAGACGGTGGATGCTGAAGGTGCCGCCGAGGCGACGGATGCGGGGTCGTTGCTCCATGGTCAGCGCTCCTCCACGTCCGTGAAGGCCTCCTGCCGGGGAGGCGGCGAGGCGGGGCGGGGCGCTTGGCCCAGCCCCGCCGCGAGGGGCGGGTCGATCAGTTCGAGTCGCCCTTGGCCTTCGGCGCCTTGCGGGTGGCGACCCAGGCGTAGCCGTCCGAGTCCGGGGAGCTCTTGACGTCGCCCTTGAGGCTCCCGTCCTCCTGGAGTTTGGCGGTGGCGGTGAGCGTGCCGTAGCTGTCGGAGTCGTACTGGAAGGTGAGCGTCTTCTTCGAGGCGTCCCACTTGCCCTTCTCGAGCTTGCGTCGCTCCTCACCCATGACCATGTTTCCGGTCACCGCACCCTCGCCGTCCATGGCGAGCACGAGGGCGAACTCGAGGCCGGGGGTGGTGAACTCGGCGCTCCAGTCCCCCGTGATGGGGGAGTCTCCGTTGGCCTGCTTGGTGTCCTTGGACTCCGCGGCCGGCTTCTCTTCGGCCTTCTCCTCAGCCGGCGGCTCGGGGATGTAGCGCGGCAGGAGCGTGTCGGCCATGGCCAGGCTGTAGGCCGTCACCGCGGAGCAGGTGGCGGACTGGATCAGGTACTCCTCGATGGCGTACTCGAGGGTGTCACGCTGGGTGTGCCAGGAGAAGCGATAGCCCATGCCCTCGAGGCCAGGCCGGTTCTTCTCCGTCCAGAAGAAGCCGGGCACGCCCTTGCGGTTGAAGGACGCGTGGTCCGAGCTGCCGCCGCGGGGCATCTTGTCCCGCACCTCGATGTCGATGGGGAGCTCGGGGAACGCGGCGTTCACCGGCGCGATGGCGGCGGAGAGCATGGGCTCCATGCTCTCGATGCAGAAGAGGCCGCCCTGGTAGTAGGTGCCCCCGTCGTCCACGAAGCAGGCGGAGATCCCCTCCAGCTCCTCGTCGGTGAGGCTCTCCACGTAGCCGCGGCTACCGAGGAGCCCCTGCTCCTCACCGGACCAGAGGCAGAAGCGGATGGTGCGACGGGGCTGGACGCCGGCGGCCATGAGGATCCGCGCGGTCTCGAGCGTGACCGAGGAGCCGGTGCCGTTGTCCTGGGTGCCCTGGGAGCCCGGACCGTTCCAGGAGTCCAGGTGGGCGGAGATGATCACCACCTCGTCGGGGAACTCGGTGCCGCGGATCTCGGCGATGGTGTTGAAGACGCCGAAGGGCCCCTCGGTGAAGTAGTGCTTCAGATCGGCCTCGATCTCCACCTCCTCGCCGTCGGAGAGGCGCGAGTTGATGGCGTCGTAGTCCTGGCGTCGGATGGTGATCTCGACCTCGGTGGGGAGCGTCTCCATGGTCAGCTCCCGCCAGCCGCGGATCCCACCGGTGGTGATCTCGTCCCGTGAGCTCCCGCGCAGCTTGCCGAGGAAGGTGAACCCCCCGAGGGCCTCCTCGACCTTCTTGCGCTCCTCGCGCTCGGCCTTGGCGGCCTCCCGGTCGCGATTGCGGCGCCGGCGGCTTTCCTTCGAGAGCAGCCAGGCTCCGTCCAGCTGGTCGCGCACGGCCTCGAGCTCCTCCATGGTCTTCGGCTCCTTCACGACCCGTCCTCGCACGGGGCCGTCGGTGCCAGCTCCCCAGGCGCGGGTGGTGAACTCGATCTCGCGCTCGACGGGGCCGACCATCTTGACGCTGCTCGGGCCGCGGTCGAAGCGCACCGGAACCTCACCCCAGCGATGCAGGCGCGCCCCCGTCAGCCCGAGCTCGGTGAAGCGATCCCTGGACCAGACGTTGGCGCGCTCGAGCGCAGAGGAGCCCGTGAGGCGCGGCCCGATCTCCTCGCTGATGTAGGTGAGGGTCTCCCACACCTCGGAGTTGTTCTTCCCCTCGTCGATGATCGCGGCGATCACCTCCTCCATCGCGGGGATTTCGTCGGGGGAGGGGGCCGCGTCGGTGGACGCGTCCTGGGCGCTGGCGCTGGCGGCGGCGCAGAGCAGGATCGGAACGAGGGCGGCCCGGGGGGAGCGGAGCGAGAGGGACATCGGTGCAGGGGGTGTGGGAGCGAGCCCGTCGCGGGGACCGGTCGGATGGGACGGGCGCGCGGGCGTGGCTCTGATCCTAGCCGGGCGGGCGCAACCTCGCCCGGCGCTTGCGCTTCCTGAACCGCCGGTGGGGGGTCAGGGGGTGGCCCGCCGAGTACGATCGTGCCGTGCGTCGCCTCCTCTCCAGCTGGTTCCTGATCGTCTCCAGGTCGATGGGTGAGCATCGGCTCTCCACCTCGATCACCGTGGGCGCGGGGGCCCTGGCCAGCGGACTGGTGATGGCGGTCTTCGCCATCCACGGGGCGACCTCGGATGCCTTCTCCGGCTCGAGCTCGGACTACGACGCGATCCTCGGGCCGCCGGGGGGCCAGGGGCAGCTCGTGCTCAACTCGCTCTTCCACCTGGACGCGTCCCAGGGGAACCTCCCCTGGTCCATGTACGAGGCCGTGGCGGAGGACCCCGGGGTCGAGCGCGCGGTGCCGTACGCGCTGGGGGACAACTTCCGGGGCTTCCGGATCATCGGCACGACCCTGGACGCCTTCATCGGCCGCGACCCCCTGAGCCCGGGCGAGTGGTTCGACCCCGAGAAGCGTCAGGCG
>CAZEFP010000257.1:0-5518 GCA_964511565.1 uncultured Planctomycetaceae bacterium | reverse complement strand
CGAGGAGATCGCACGTCGGGGCGGAGGGCACCGCCGTCTGGCCGGGCACGGCGCGCATGGCGAGCATGAGACGGTGCACGCGCTGCGCGACGGCGGCGGCGGGGGAGGCGGCGGCGGCGGAGGAGGCGGCGCCGGCGGCGGCGGCGGCGGTGCAGGGCCTGGCGCCGGCGGAGCCGGGCCTGGTGGCCTGGGCGCTGGCGCGGGAGCTGGGATGGGTGAGGCCGTCGGCGCGGTCGATCCCCCGTTCCCGCCCGCCGCGATGACCGTGGCGCTCAACCCTGAGGCCGCGACGGCCGCGGCCGGCACGGACTGGGACCCCAGCCGCGGGGAGGACCCCAACGAGAACTTCCCGCTCTCCCGAGCGGTGGCCAGCATCCTCAACTTCCGCGGCGCCCTGGGCACCAGCATCGGCACGCACCCCGCCGGCGTTCCCGTACTCCCGGTGGTTCAGTTCATCGTGCCGGACCTCGCCTTCGAGCGCGGGCGCCCCGGCGCCAAGGACGCGGTCTTCATCGTGGATGGGGACCTCGGCGCCCTGGGCTACCCCGTGACGATCCACCGGGCGCACTACCCCGCTCCGGCCCGGGTGGTCCACGGCTTCGAGTCCGAGCCGGAGTCCCTGGTGGCGACCGCCCTGGCCTCCAGCGTCGAGCCCCAGGGGGGCTTCGTCATCGGCAACGCCTGCTACGTGGCCTACGAGGGGCCGGTCCTGACCCCCACGAGCCCCGGGAGCGGCGGCGCCACCGGAGGCCTCATCAGCGACCCGCGCTACCTGGGCCGGATGGTCAAGTTCCCCAGCGGAGAGATGCCGCGCTCGGGAAGGACGGTGACCATCGGCGCCGGGGCCGGCGGCCTCGCGGACTTCGGCGTGGCCTCCGCCACGGTGGACGAGATCGTGTTCGGCAGCCCCTTCGCCAACGCCGGCTGGGGCGGCTCGCAGCCCGCCGTGCACGCCGCGGGGGGCGCGCTGCTGCTCTCCGCGCGGGTCGGGGAGACGGACCAGTCCCTGCAGATCCAGGAGAACGTGGTCCGCACGGCGAGCGGACTCGTGGGGCAGCAGGGATCGCCCCTCGGCGCGTTCCCCGACAGCGGCGGCCTCATCGCGGTCGGCGAGGAGATCATCGCCTTCACCGCCGCCGCCGCCGGGAGCGGGTCCATCACGGTGGCGCCCGGTGGGCGAGGGCTGCTCGGGACGCGGCCCCAGGCCCACGAGGTGACCGAGGCGGTGCACTGGCTCGAGGGGTGGCGTTGTTCGGCCCTCGCGGGTTCGATCACCCCCGGGGACGCGGTCATTCCCCTGACCTCCACCGAGGGGTTCCCGTCCCAGGGGACGGCGCTGATCGGATCCGAACTCATCCACTGGACCCGGGTCCAGGGCGGCGCGCTCATCATGCCGCGCACGGCGGATGACGACGGCGAAGAGGACGGGATCGGGCCCGGGGCGTTCCGCGGACGGTTCGGCACGCTGCCGGGCGGGTACGCCTCCGGCACCCCCGTCGTGCTCTTCCCGTGCCGATACTGGGACCGCTACGCGCCCCGCTTCGATGGGCCCGAGCTGGGCTACTTCGGACTGCACGTCGACCAGCCTGGCGCGTGGTGGGCCGGCGTGACCTGGCAGGGTGAGGAGCCCGGCGTGGGCGGCGTCGAGCTCGTGGTCCTCCAGCGGGGCGCCGACGTGCCCTGGGACGCCGATCCCGAGGAGACCCCCGGCCTCGTCCTGCTCGAGGATGGAACGCAGGCGGACGACCTGATCCCGATCGGGATCCAGGCGGACCGCATGGAGTGGCGCGTGTTCGCCCGGTACAGCCAGGGCGCCTTCGACGCCGAGTTCGGCCTCCAGCACGGGTGGAAGCAGACGCCGCGCTTCGACCTGCTCGGGGTGACGTACTCGGCGCCGGGCCGCGTGATGAGGAGCATGGACCGATGAGGATCGTTGCCCGCTCTCAACGCGCCGGGGTCACCCTCGCGGAGCTCATCCTCGCCACGGGGCTCGCGTCCATCGTGGTCGCCGCCACGGTCTCCATCGTGGACACGACCCTGTCGCTCTGGACGCGCGGCGAGACCGTTCGGCAGGCGCGCGAGGAGGGCTCGGCGGTCCTGTCCCTGCTCGGCGCGGACCTGCGCCAGATCCACGGCGGCGAGCAGGGGGACCTGCTCGTGGACTGGGAGGTCTTCGACGTGGAGCGCGACGGCGTCGTGGAGCGCTACCTCCCCCGGATGCGGTTCCTCCGGGACGCCGCGGCGAGCGAGGTGGCGCGCATCGAGCGCCGCAGGCTCGCGATGGAGGCCCGCGCGGAGCGCGACCGCATCGCCCTCGCCCTCGGGGACGACGCCCAGAAGCTCGAGGAGGCGCTCGGGGAGTCCGAGCTCCTCAAGGCCGCGGGTGTCAGCGCGGAGGCGGCGGCCTCGGGGCTGCTCGGGACGCCGGACCTGCGGGCCTCGCGGCTCGTGGAGGTCCTCTATGCCCTGGTGCCCGAGGGGCGCGAGGGGGACCGCCGCTACACCGGGGTGCTGTACCGCGCCGAGCGGGTTCACACGCCCGACACGCCTGCGGTGTTGCTCTCTGACTCCGCCTTCGATCGGTCCGGAATGCCGGACCTCACGATGGCTCGCGAGGTGGCGCGAGGCGTGCTCTGGATGCAGCCGCTGATGGCGACCCAGACGACCCGCCTGACCCCGGGCGAGGACGGGAGCTCCGGCTGGGGCATCGAACGCAACGCCGCAGGCGCGGCGACCTCCTGGGACGCCTGGCGACTGGCCCGCCCGGACCCGGACCTGACGGTCTGGAACGAGCCGGCGGTGGGCATGCCCCGGGCGGGGAGCCGCCCGCTGCTGCCGCGACGCATCCGCGTCGAGCTGGAGATCCAGCGCCCCGGTGACTTCGATCGGGCGCCCCGCCTCCTGGACTCGGTGGAGGAGTCCGCGGAGTTCTTCACGGTCACCAACGGGGCCGCGCTCCGGCCGGCGGTGGGCGGCCATGTCCTGGTGGCAGGGGAGTGGATGCAGCTCAAGCGAGTGGTCGGCGATCGGGCCGTGGTCCGGCGCGCCACCCGCGGGACGGCGCGGCGGCGCCTTCCCATGGAGTCCAAGGTGCTCTTCGGGCAGCCGATCGACATGGACCTGCCCATCGCGCTCCACGAGGACAACTGGATGCTCTCGAGCGGGGAGGACGGATGATGGGCCTCCCCAGGACCCGGACCGCGCGCCGCGCGGGCTTCACCCTCCTCGAGGTGATCCTCTCCGCCAGCCTGCTGGCCGCGGGGATGTCGATGATCCTTGGCGTCTTCAACTTCGGGGCCGCAGTGGTGAGAAACGCCGAGCTCCGCTCCCTGTCGGCGACGTCGGTGGAGGCACTCATCAACGACCTCGAGGAGAACCTGTTCGAGCTCCGCGCCGACGGCACGGTGGGGGAGCCCGCCCTGATCGTCGACCGCCCGGTGCCGGGCCGGCCTGGGGTGCGGTACACGGTCAACGCCGTGCCCAACAGCGAGATGCTCGACGCGCAGGGGATGCCCCGCGAGTACGTGGTCGAGCTCCTCGTCACCTGGTCGTCCTCGGGCGTCGAGCGCGCCGCCAGATGGACGACCATCATGCTGCGCGAGGTCCCCTTCGGCGCGCGCATGCGACGCCGGTTCGTCCGCTGACCCTCTGCCCACCCCCTGCGAGCTCACCGCTACCAGCCACCCTCCAACCCACACCCGCCTGGCGCCGCCCCGCCCGGCCTGCCCCAGAACGCCCCAGCGCCCCTCCGGCGCCCGGCACCGAGAGAAGAGAGAGAAGCATGATGAACCCCAAAGGAATCCGAATGGTCGCCCTCGCGGTCTGCGTCGCCAGTCTCGGGACCACCGCCCACGTGCTGGCGCAATGGGGCCAGGAGGAGGGCGCCGCGCCGGCGACCCTTCAGGAGGAGCTGTTCGCGATCCCCGCGCCGCCCGCGGCCGAGGACGTGATCATGCTCAAGCTCCGGGATGGGCGGATCCAGTGGGGAGCCATCGGCGAGCACGACACCATCGGCTTCCTCTTCCAGCGGCTGGACAACGGCGGCGAGGTGCGCGTCCCCTGGTCGCTCCTGGACCCGCGCCAGTCGGACCAGCTCCGCACGGACTATGGCTACGTCGAGGTGGAGGCCGAGGAGGTCTACGTGGACGCGGAGCGTCTGCTCCTCGAGGGCGGCGGGACCGTGGAGGGGGTGATCGTCTCCCGGGAGGGCGACTCCTTCCTGGTGAAGACGGACGGCAACCTTCAGATGGTCCCCAAGCGCCGGGTGCGCGGGATCGAGTCCGGCGTTCGCCTGCCGGCCCTCGACGTCTATGGACGCGAGGAACTCTACACCCAGTTCGCCTCGGAGGCGGATGAGACCTCGGCCACCTCGCAGCTCGACCTGGCCCGTCGATGCGAGGGCATCCTGGACTTCACCAACGCGGTCAAGCACTACGAAGCGGCCGTGGAGCTCGGGCTGACCGAGGACCTCCCGAAGGTCCAGGGGATGCTCGCCAGCGCCCGCATCAAGGCGGACAACCAGGAGCAGATCGAGTACCTGAGGGACGCGGATCGCCTGCGCAAGCGCAAGCGCTTCGACGATGCCCTGGCGCTGCTGCAGGCGTTCCCGACCAAGTACGCGGGCAGCGGCCTCATCGCCGACGCCCGCAAGCAGGAGGCGAAACTCCTGGTCGACCGCGACGAGGCGGCCAAGTCGCTCGTCCGCTCCCGCTGGAAGTACCACACCCGCAAGCTCACCCGCGAGGCGGCGCGCATGGACAACTTCGAGGCCGCGCGCACCTGGGCGACCGAGGAGGCCAGCCAGGCCATCGCGGGTCAGGTCCTGGCCGACGTCCAGGACCGGGTCACGAGCGCGGTCACCGAGGACGACGTGCTCCGCCTGTGGGAGGAGCGAGATCGGGGTCGATACGAGTCGTCCACCTATGGCCTGGGGACCTGGCTCCTCGGCGAGGACCGGGCGGGGGCCAACGGGGACAACCCCGCCGCCGCCGCGGAGAGCGCCGTGTCCGCCGTGGACGAGCAGCGCAAGGCCATCGAGGATCGCATCAAGCGCTACCTCGAGAACCAGAAGATCTCCCGTCGGAACCAGGCCTCCGACGACGAGGAGGACGTGGCCCAGTCCTTCTGGGAGGAGTGGACCGTCAACGGCCGCTCCCTCTGGCTGATGTCCTACTACCTCGAGGAGTCGGGGGACTTCGAGATCCGTCCGCGGGCGAGTCTGAAGCCGTGCAAGACCTGCGGTGGCCTCGGCGCCCTGCAGTTGCTCGTGACGGGGACGGTCCTCAGCGGTGAGACCGCCAGCGTCGCCTCCTGCCCCGTCTGTCGGGGGGTCAAGGTCACCCGCCGCATCTACTTCCGATGACGTCCACCCGGGGACCCTGGTGGCCCGTGGCCGCCGTCGGCGCCGTCATGCTCTCCGCGTGCGGCTCCACGGAGATCCGCGAGGTCCTGCCCGGCTCGCGGCCCATGGCCGAGGCGCCTGAGGTGGAGAAGGCGCCGCCCGCCGAGGCCCTCGCCA
>CAZEFP010000256.1:0-5542 GCA_964511565.1 uncultured Planctomycetaceae bacterium | reverse complement strand
GTCCCCTGCAGCAAGCACTCCGAGGAGATCATCGCGGCGGAGGGGCGGGTGCATTTCTGCTCGGTGGTCGCCGGCTCCATGGAGAGCGGCGGCGCCCTGGTGGTGGACTGCAAGCGCTGCGATGGGGGGCCGGACAACGCCGCCATGGAGGCGCGGCGCGCGGCGGTGGCCGAGTGGATGAAGCAGAACGAGATCGAGGCCCACTTCGGACGCCCCGTGGCGCGCTGCGAGACGGACCACTGCGAGCTCGTGATCGACCTGAAGGGCTCATTCAAGGTGGGCCGCAAGAAGGTGGACGCCCACGAGCTGATGCACCTGGTGGCGGACGACACCAGCCACGTGAGCCAGCGCGTGGTCGAGCACTACGCCGTCGGGGAGGACGACATCTTCGCCAAGATGCGCATGTGGATCTGGGAGACCGCGGCGGACCACATGTCGGCCGTGGAGACCTTCATGCACACCAGCGCTCGCGGCGACTTCAAGATGCTGGGCAAGGACCCGGTCTTCTCGGTCTGGAGGGAGCCTGGGCTCTTCTCCTCGCCGGGTGCGATCCGCACGGTGTTCACCCACAACGTCGGCCACATGCTCATCTCGAACCTGTACCGAGAGCGGGACGTCGGTCCGATCGGCGGCGGCTGGTTCGATGCGGGCGCGGGGCACTGGTACGAGTACGACCGCTTCGACAGCAGCGTCCAGTACTGCATCGAGGAGGCGACCGCCCTTTCCAGCTTCGCGGACGGCGTCTGGCGAGCCGCGATGCGCAAGCTGGTCGCCCGTTCGGACGAGCCCCTGCTCCCACCGCTGCTCGACGTCCCGACCACTGCGATGAACGTCCAGCAGCAGGCGATCTGCTGGTCCTTCTACGACTGGATCGTGGCGAACCACCAGGACAAGATGAGGCCCGTCCTGAGGGATCTGAAGCAGAAGAAGCCGACCCGGGACGTGATGAAGGAGCACTTCGGGCTGGGCGTGCTGCAGGCCGAGGAAGCCTGGAAGGAGTGGGTGCTCGAGACCTACCCGACGAAGGAAAAGAAGAAGCGTCGATGAGCGAGGCGGGTCAGCCACCGGACGCGCAGCGGGCGCCGTTCCACGCCCGCTGCGGCGCCACCGAGCTCCGCCCGATCCGGCGAGAGGACGCCGGGGCGCTCTTCCCGCAGATCCATGGCCGGCCGGGGGTGATCCGCTGGCTGTCGTGGGACGGGCCGGCGCGGGCGGAGGAACTGGAGGAGCGGTACGCCGCCTGGCGCGCCGGACCAGAGGATGGTCCGGCGTACATGTTCGCCGTCATCGACGTCGAGGGCGGCGTGGTCGTCGGAGAGGCGAGCTTGCGCTTCGACGACCACCCGGGGGTCGGGGAGCTGGGCTACTGGCTCGGGGAAGACCACCACGGCCGCGGTCACGGCCGGGCCACCGTGGAGTTGCTGACCCGCGCGGGGTTCGAGCGGCTGGGTGCCTTCGCCCTGACCGCGCGGGTCAAGGAGGGCAACGAGGCCTCCATCGCCGTGCTGAAGGCCGCGGGGTTCGACCCGGTCCGCGCCCCCCGGATCCCTGGAGACCCCGAGGACCCGCCGATCGCCTGGATCTTCTCCACCACTCGGCGGAGTGATTCGCGCCGGCCCCAGCGGCCCCAGGTGGCGTTCTCCGTGCCGAACTCCGGCTGAGCCAGGGGGCCAGCCCCGCTCTCTGCGGTCCTACACTGCGGGAGCGCTGACGCGCGGCCCTTAAATTTATGGAGACCTGGGGGAAGATGAGCCCGCCCCCTGTCGTCACGCCGCTCGATGACCTTGTCCAAGAACCTCGTCCTGATCCTCGTCGCCGCGGCCATCGCCGCGGCGGGGTATGTGCTGAGCGGGGGGACCGGGGAGGGAGCGGGCCTGGGCGGGCTTGGAACCTGGGAGCCCCTGGAGCGAGTCGATGGAGGCGGCGCGACCGGCGGGCTCGAAGGGCCGGGGGGCGATGAGACGCCGCGCGAGATCCTCGCGGCGCCGGTCCGCGACCTCGAACTTCCCGAAGGCGCCGAGCCCGGCTCGGGGACGACGGTGGTCTACCCGCTGGAGGTGGAGCTCACCATGCTGCTCCCTGGCGCGGTGGAGGTGCCCGACGACGTGATGTCCATCGGTGCGGACGCGACGGCAGGGCTGGAGGGGTCCCTCACGGGCGTAGGCGGGAGACCGATCTCGGGGACGGTCGAGTTCATCTACGGGCCGAACACCGGCCGCACGCTGCGGACCAATGAGCGCGGCCGCTTCGGCGCGAGCGACCTGCTCCAGGGAGCCTCGATCGTGAAGGTGACCTGTCCGGGTGGGAAGATCGCGGTGCGGGAGGTGGTGCTCGCGCAGCTCTCCAAGACGGAGTTCCACCTGAGCTTCGAGAGCCTCGCCACGGTCGCGGGGACCGTCACCGACGCGTCCGGGGCGCCGCTGCAGTCGGTGGAGGTTCAGTCCGACGGTCGCGTGTCCTACACGGACGCGGACGGGATCTTCAGGTTCAACGGGCTCCCGGCCGGCAAGGTGCTGATCACAGCGCGGGCGCCGGGCTTCACGACCACCCGTCGGGTCGTCGGGGTCGGCTTCCGCCAGCGGGTCCGGCCCGGGGAGTTCAAGATCGCCCTGCGCGAGGGCGCGAGCCTCGAGATCGGCCTCAGCCGCTCCCTCGGCTCGATCTCGCCGGGCTACGCCATCCTGATGCCTGCGGCGGGGGCCGGGGCCTCCGCGCTTCCGGGGGCCGGCTTCCCCTGGTACGAGGTCAACCCGGTGACGATTCCCATGGGCGGGCGCGCCGTCGTGGAGGGGCTCCCCCTCGGTGCGGTCTCGGTCCGGGTCTTCAAGGACGGGGCTCTCGCGGTGCCCCCTTCCAAGAACGTCCGCTTGGAGGCGGACCTGGAGGAGCCGAAGGAGAACGTCGTCATGATCGACCTCGAGCCCGCGCCGGTGATCCGCGGGGTGGTCCTCGACGGCGGAGAGCCCGTGAAGAACGCGAGGGTGACGGTCGAGGCGGCGGATCGGACCACGGTCTCCTCCAAGGTCCTCGGGCAGCGCAGCCCTCGGGCCGCCCTCGACCTCGTGATGCCGTCGGTCCCGGCAGCCTTCCAGGAACTCCGGACCGATGGCCGCGGGCAGTTCCGCTTCTCGTCGCACCCGGCCGCTCCGACCGCCTACTACGTGACGGCCACGAGCAAGGACGGGAGCCGCCGCGGGGTCGGCGTGGTTCCTCGGGACGGCAAGGACGTCACGGTCGTGCTCGGGGACGCGACCGCCCTCAGCGGGGAGCTGGAGATCGACCTGCCCGGCCGCTTCCAGGGCCTCCCCGTGGAGGTCCGGGTCCAGGGCGCTCCCCAGGGGGATCGGGAGCTGGGGGCTGGATCCAACCTCGTCTTCGACGACCTCGAGCGGGGGACCTGGCGAGTCACCGCCAGCTGGCGGGGGATCGGAGTGGTCCCGGGCGTCGTGTTGGAGGTGGGGGAGAAGCCCGTCAGCGTCAAAGGGACCCTGCCGTCCGGCGCCATCCAGGGGCAGACCGCTGAGGAGCGTCGTCGCGTACGGGGATCCTGAGGAAGCGGAGCGCTGGGCGGAGGCTCGCGTGGGCCACGGAGGCTAAGATCGCCACCCATGACCTCCCAAGTGCCGAAGCTCCTCCGTCTGGACGGCTCCTCCCTGTCTCTCGAGGACCTCGAGCCGCTCGTCCGCGGCGAGAGGATGCGGCTGGAGATCGACCCCGCCTGCCATGACGGGATCAAGGCCTCGCGGGCCATGGTCGACGCCCACGTCGAGGCCGGCGACGTGGTGTACGGGCTGACGACCGGCTTCGGTCGCCTGAAGAACGTGGCCGTGGCCAAGGACGACCTCGCGGAGCTGCAGCGGAACCTGATCCTCTCCCACTGCGTGGGGGTCGGCGAGCCCATGCCGATCCGCGAGGTGCGCATTGCCCAGGTGCTGCGGCTCAACAGCCTGCTCCGGGGCGTCTCCGGCGTCCGCCTGGAGCTCGTGGAGCACCTGGCCGCGGTGTTCAACGCGGACTTCGTCCCGGTCGTCCCTCAGCAGGGGTCCGTCGGCGCCAGCGGCGACCTCGCCCCGCTCTCCCATATGGCCGGTGCCATGATGGGCGCCGGGGAAGCGTGGCTCGGTGGCCGCCGCATGGACGCCGCCGAGGCCCTCGCCGAGGCGGGCCTCGAGGTGCTCACCCTCGAGGCGAAGGAGGGCCTCGCGCTGATCAACGGGACCGAGATCATGAAGGCCTCCGCCGTGGTCAGCGTCCTGCGCGCGAGCAACCTCTCCCGAGCCGCCGACGCCATCGCGTCCCTCTCCATCGAGGCCCTCAAGGGGAGCGACCGGCCCTTCCAGGACCTGCTCGCGCGACTGAAGAACAACGAGGGGCAGCGCCGCACCGCCAGCAACGTCCGCGCCTGCCTCGCGGGCTCCGAGGTGCTCGCGTCCCACGTGGACTGCGACCGGGTCCAGGACCCTTACTCGCTGCGCTGTGTCCCGCAGATCCACGGGGCCGTGAAGACCGCCCTCGCCCACGTGACCGAGGTGCTGCGGGCGGAGCTCAACGCGGTCACGGACAACCCCCTCGTGGTCCCTGAGACGGGCGAGGTGTTCAGCGCTGGCCTCTTCCACGGTCAGCCCCTGTCCATGATCCTCGACTACCTCGGGCTCAGCGTCTGCACCCTCGCGAACGTGTCCGAGCGGCGAGTCGAGCAGCTGGTGAACCCGGACCTCTCGGGCCTCCCCGCCTTCCTCTCCCCGGACCCTGGCCTCCACTCCGGGTTGATGATCGCTCAGTACTCGGCGGCGGCCCTGGCGAGCGAGAACAAGGTCCACGCCCACCCGGCTTCGGTGGACACGGTGCCCACGAGCGCGAACCAGGAGGACCACGTGTCCATGGGGGTGACGGCGGCGCGAAAGTGCCGGACGATCCTCGACAACGTGGAGGCGGTGCTCGGGATCGAGCTGGTCTGCGGCGCCCAGGCGCGGGAGTTCAGCCCCGACCTGCGGGCTGGCCTGGGGGCCCAGGCCGCGTACGCCGCGGCCCGCGCCGTGATCGAGCCCCTGGAGGGGGACCGCTACCTCGAGCCGGACCTGCGGGCCGCGCGGGAGTGCATCGCCTCGGGCGCCCTGGTCGGCGCGGTCGAGGAGGCCGTGGGTCCGCTCCTTCCATGAGCGGCGACGCCCACCGCACCGATGACGTCCGCGTCTCGGACCTGCAGCCCTTGATCTCGCCGGCGATCCTCGCCGCGGAGATCCCCGTCTCCGCTCGCGCGGCGGGGGTGGTGACGGCGGCCCGCCGCGAGATCGAGGCGATCCTCTCCGGCCAGTCCGACCGGCTGCTGGCCGTGGTCGGGCCGTGCTCGATCCACGACCCGGGCGCCGCCCGCGAGTACGCGGCGCGCCTGCATGCCAAGGCCGGGGAGCTGCGCGACGACCTGCTGGTGGTCATGCGCGTCTACTTCGAGAAGCCCCGGACCCGCGTGGGGTGGAAGGGGCTCATCAGCGACCCGGACATCGACGGGACGTTCCGCATCAACCGCGGGCTGCGGGTCGCC
>CAZEFP010000255.1:0-5542 GCA_964511565.1 uncultured Planctomycetaceae bacterium | reverse complement strand
AACGCACCCTCGAGCGCCTCGTGCGGCGGCTCGAGCCCGAGCCGGCGCCGCCCATGAGCGGGGGATCCCGCATGCAACGTGGTCAGCTGACCGCGGACGAGCGCGCCGCCGCCCGCCGGGAGCGGCTCCAACGGCAGCAGGTGGCCATGGTCGAGGACCTGCTCAGCCGCTTCGATGAGGACGGTCGCGCGCTCGACAGCAACCGGCTCACCATGGGCGCCGCCGACGGCACCACCCGGGACATCGCCGTGCTCCGCCGCGGCGAGCTGAACCAGCCCGGTGAGGTGGTCGAGCGTGGCATCCCCGAGGTCTTCGACCACGCCATCGAGATCGGCGACGGCAGCGGACGCCTGGGGCTCGCCAGCTGGGTCGCGTCGGAGCAAAACCCCCTCACCGCCCGGGTCTGGGTCAACCGCGTCTGGCTCCACCTCTTCGGCAGCGGCATCGTCCGGACCCCCGACAACTTCGGCAGCGGCGGCCAGCGTCCCGACCACCCCGAGCTATTGGACTGGCTCGCCGCGGAGTTCATGGATTCCGGCTGGTCGACGAAGGCGCTGATCCGCCAGCTCGTGCTCTCCCACGCCTACCGGCTGGACAGTGAGCACAGCACCTCCAATCACCGGGTGGACCCCGACATGGTGACCCTCTGGCGCATGCCCGACCGACGGCTCGAGGCCGAGGCGATCCGGGACGCGATCCTGCAGGCCGCCGGTCAGCTGGACCGCAAGCGCCCCGAGGGGTCCCGGGTCGGCATGGTCGAGGGAGTCCTGCGGCGCGAGCAGCTCGCCGAGCTCCTCACGGCGGAGCAGCCAGTCCGGTCGCTGTACCTGCCGAACCTGCGCGGCGCCACGGTCGACGCCCTCGGCGTCTTCGACGCGCCGGACGCCGCCACCGTGGAGGGGGACCGCGACGAGACCAGCGTCGCGACCCAGGCCCTGTTCATGATGAACAACGAGGATGTGCTGCGCGCGTCGGACGCCATGGCCACGCGGCTCCTGGCATTCGATGGCACCGAGCGGGAGCGCATCACCCTCGCCTACAGGCTGGCGCTGGGTCGAGAGCCCTCCTCCTCCGAGACCCCGGCCATCTCCCGCTTCCTCAAACAGTACGAGGAGTTGACGCCCGAGCCCGCGCCCCAGCGCCGAGGCCGTCGCCGGAATCGACCGGCCGCCGGAGGCAACGCCGGGGAGCTCGCTCCTCGATCTCCGGAACACGCTGCCTGGGCGGCCTTCGCCCAGTCCCTCTTCCAGACCGCCGAGTTCCGGACCCTCTACTGATGCGCCCCCGCCGGGCGCCGAGTGTCCGCAGGACACCCAACAGCAGGACCACCACATGAATCCGTTCTCCAACCCGAGCCGGCGTGACGCGCTGAGGGTGCTGTCCTCCGGGTTCGGCATGCTCGCCCTGAACGGCATCGCCGCCTCTCAGGCCAGCCAGCGGGCCTCCACGGCCCTGCCGGGGCGAGCGAAGCGCGTCATCTTCCTGTGCATGACCGGAGCGCCGTCCCACGTGGACACGTTCGATCACAAGCCCATGCTCACCAAGCGGGACGGCGCCAGCCTCTCGGGCTTCCGCCGCGGCGCCAAGCTCATGGGCTCGCCCTGGGCGTTCAAGCCCGGGGGCGACAGCGGCCTGATGATCTCGGAGCTCCTGCCGGAGATCGGCAAGCAGGCGGACCACCTGTGCCTGCTGCGCGGGATGCACACCGACGTCCCGGCCCACGCCCAGGCCACCACCAAGCTGCACACCGGCAGCTTCCAGTTCGTGCGGCCCTCCATGGGGGCCTGGACCCTGTACGGGCTCGGGACCGAGAACGAGAACCTCCCCGGCTTCGTGACCTTGAACCCGCCCCGGAACCAGGGCGGCGCCCAGAACTACGGGAGCTCCTTCCTCCCCGCCACGTTCCAGGGCATGCCCATCAAGGTCAACGGCGGTCAGCGCGCGCGACAGGCCCAGGACCCCGTGGCTGACATCCGCAACCCTCGCCAGTCCGACAAGCAGCAGCGCGCGCAGCTCGACCTGCTCAGGAAGCTGAACGAGAGCAACGCGCGGCGCCGCAAGGGCAGCGACGACATCGAGGCGGTGATCCAGTCCTACGAGCTGGCCTTCCGGATGCAGAGCGAGCTGCCCGAGCTCCTGGACATCTCCAAGGAGACGAAGCGGACCCTCGAGGCCTACGGGATCGGGGAGGCCGAGACCGACGCCTTCGGCCGCCAGTGTTTGATCGCCCGCCACCTGGCCGAGGCTGGCGTGCGCTTCATCGAGGTCGGCATGGGGGGCTGGGACCACCACCGGAACCTGCGGGTCGACCTGCCCGCCAAGTGCCGCGAGATCGACAAGCCCATCGCCGCCCTGCTCGCGGACCTGGCCCGCTCCGGCATGCTCGAGGAGACCCTCGTGGTCTGGAGCGGGGAGTTCGGCCGGACCCCCTACGCCCAGAACGGCGACGGCCGGGACCACAACAACCGCGGCTTCACCTCGTGGATGGCCGGGGGCGGCGTGAAGGGCGGCTTCTCCTACGGTGCCACCGACGAGAACGGCATCGAGGCCGTGGAGGGGCGCCTCTCCATCCACGACTGGCACGCCACCATCCTCCACATCCTGGGCCTCGATCACGAGGCGCTCACCTATCCCTACGCGGGTCGCGACTTCCGCCTGACGGACGTGCACGGCGAGGTCGCGAGGGACATCCTCGCCTGACCCCGCCAGCGGCGCCCCCCCTCCGCGGCTCAACCCTTCCCGGGAATGGCGAAGCCGTCGCGGTAGGTGCCGCGCATGAGCGCGGTGGCCTCGTCGTCCCCCACGTAGCGCTCCTCCTCACGGTCCACGGCGAGGACACGACCGAACGTCGGGCGGTGCTCCTCGAGATCGACGCCGTTGGCCTCCAGGTGGAGGGCGAAGCGCCGCGCCGCGTCCTGGGCCTCGGGGTCACCTCCGAGCGTGCGCTCGATGGACCCCATCGAGTCCTCACAGCCCAGCACATAGGAGTCGTTCGCGAGGTGACAGTACGCGGCCGAGATGTGCCCCTCGTTCACATCGGCGTTCAGCACCTCGGGGTCACGCTTGCGGACCGCGTCGATGAAGTTCGCGAAGTGGTCGCCGCCGCCCTCCCAGCGGCGGATCTCCTCGCCCTTGCGGTCGTAGGCGATGGCGCGGCCGTAGTTGGAGCTGATGGCGAGGCGGCCGTCCTCGGCGTGGAGCAGGGAGCCGATGGTGAGGCCGAACTCACGGTCCATGCTGCCGCCCCACTTGCCGTTGGTCTGGGCCTCGAGGTCCCTGGGGAGCCCGCGGACCTCGAAGATCATCGGCGCCGGCTCGAGGTCGTAGAAGGCGAACATGGTGTTCGGGGTCGTGCCGTCGTCCTCGTAGCCGAAGCGCCCCCCCACGGCGACCGTCCGGCGAGGGAGCTTGCTCACCCCGAGCATGCGGCGGCACAGGTCCACCTGGTGCACGCCCTGGTTCCCGAAGTCGCCGTTGCCGAAGGGGAACTGCCAGTGCCAGTCGTAGTGGTACTGCTGCCGCTCGACCGGCCCGGCCTCCCGGGGCCCGGACCAGAGGTCGTGGTTGACCCCCTCGGGCGGCGCCTTGGGGCCGTCGATGAGGCCGATGCTCTTGCGCGGCTTGTAGCAGAGCCCCTGGGCGTACCGAGGCGCCCCGATGCCGCCAGCGTCGAGCCAGGCGATGGACTCCTGAACCGCCCGGTGGGACCGGCTCTGCATGCCGGACTGGACGATGCGGCCGGTGCGCTCGGCCACCTCCACCATGCGGCGGCCCTCCCAGATGTTGTGGCTCACCGGCTTCTCCACGTACACGTCCTTGCCCGCCTCGCAGGCCCAGATGGTGTGCAGCGCGTGAAGGTGGTTCGGGGTGGCGAGGGACACCGCGTCGATGTCGTCCCGGGCGAGCATGTCCCGGATGTCCTCGAACACGGCGACCTTGCGATCCGCCTTGCTCACGCCCGGCTCGAGCTCCGCGGCGCGGCGCTCGAGGACGCCCGAGTCCACGTCACACAGCGCCACGACCTCGACCCCGTCGAGGCGCGAGAACCCTTGGATGTGGTTGCCGCCGCGGCCGCGCAGGCCCACGACGCCGACGCGGATGACTCCCTCCTGGGAGCGGCTGCCCAGCGCGAGGGCCGGGGCGGCGAGGAGGCTGGCGGCGGCGGCGGTGGTCCCGCGGAGGACGTCGCGGCGGAGGACTTGCTTGTTGGAGGGGTTCATGGGAGTCGGCGGGTAGCGGGGGTGCGAGAGGTTCAGTCCAGCGGCTCGATGGAGCCCTCGAAGTCGATGGCGATGACGCTGACGGCGGGATCGGGGGCCGCTCCTGTGAGTCGGACTTCGATGCCATCCTCGATCTGCGTGACCTGAATGGGGTCCGACGGGCGAGCGAGCAGCGCAGCCGACGTCGGTCGCACGCGGGCGCCGCTCAGGCTCAGGGTCCCGCCCTCGGGCCAGCGGTAGACGTGAAGGTACAGCCGGCGGCGGGCCTCGTCCCAGGTGGTGCGCCCGAAGGGCTGCGCGCCGAAGGGGCTCTTCGAGCAGCCGTAGATGGCCTCGCCGTTCACCTTCAGCCAGCGCCCCATGGCCTCGAGGCGCTCCACCTCGAAGTCGGCCAGGGTGCCGTCCGCCTTGGGCCCGAGGTTGAACTCGATGTTCCCGTTGTCGGAGACCACGTCGACCACCATTTGAATCGTCTCCGCTGGCGTGAGGATGTTCCCCTCGTGCTCGTTGCGGTTGTAGCCGTAGCTGTTGCCGAAGCCGCGCCACATGGCCCAGGGCTTGGTGCGGTCGATGTCGGCGTGGTACTCGACGTGGTAGAAGTCGCCGTAGACGCCGCGCGTGTCCGAGACCCCCTCCTTGGCCTGGCCGAAGCGGTCATTGACCGCCACCTGCTGGCCGCGCTCGGCGGCCTGGTTGTAGTAGTAGGCGATGATCTGACGGCCGCGCCAGTGGGGATAGCCGTGCTCCCACTCTCCGTCGAAGCACAGGCTGTCGGGGTGGTAGCGGTCGATGAGCTCCTTGATCTGGGGGATCATGAAGTCATCCACGTACTCGGCCGGATCCCCGTCCAGGTCCCGGTCCTCCAGGGCCTGGAAGCCCTTGTAGTCCGCGTGCTCGGCGCGCCCGGTGTAGGCGGGGTTGAACCACTCGTAGAAGGAGTAGTAGAGGCCCACCCGGATCCCCCGCTTGCGCGCCGCCGCCACGAGCTCGCCGTAGAGGTCCCGCCTCGGTCCGCAGTCCACGGCGTCCCGCCCCGTGTAGGCGCTGTCGAAGAGGCAGAAGCCGTCGTGGTGCTTGGCCGTGATGAAGAAGTACTTCGCCCCCGCCCGGGCGAAGAGCTCCATCCACGCGTCGGCGTCGAAGTCCTTCGCGAAGAAGCCCTCCTCCGCGCCGGTCACCCGGTTCGGAGTGCCGTCGATGAAGGCGTCGTAGGGCACGCCTCCGTAGGTGGCCTCGTGGTACTCCTGGACCGCCTTGTTCGACTGCATCCACTGCCAGTACCACTCGGCGTAGGCGACGCCGTAGGGCGTGTCCTTGCGCGG
>CAZEFP010000254.1:0-5544 GCA_964511565.1 uncultured Planctomycetaceae bacterium | reverse complement strand
GATCCACACGAGCGTCTAGTCGAGGCCTCCCTCGTCGAGGGTGAAGGGCTCCACCACGTGGGCGGGCTCCGGGACGGGGAGCAGCTGCCAGGAGGGCGCGAAGACCCGCTCCATGACCCGGGCGTGGGTGGCCGGGTCGAAGTGCAGTGCCGGGTCGATGGTCCCCGCGCGCCGCAGGTCCGGGTGCACCGGGCTCGTGTCTTCTGGGTCCTGACTCATGGTTCGCTGGCCTCAGGAGGGTACGGAGACCGACGCGCCGTTGTCCGCCGCGCCGAGGCCGAGGAAGAAGGGCGCCGCGCGGCGCGACCAGGTCTCGGGGGTCTCACAGTCTCCTGCGGCCTCGCCGCGGACCTGCCGGAGCATGCCCGTGTCGATCACCCCCGGCCCCACGGCCACGGCGGCCATTCCGGCGGGGAGCTCCTGGGACAGGGCGCTGATCATCCCCTCGACGGCGAACTTGCTGGCGCAGTAGGGGGCCACCTCCGGGGAGGCGAAGCGTCCCCAGCCCGAGGAGAGCCCCACCACCACGCCGCGCCCGCGCTCGATCATCGGCGGCGCGAAGGCCCGGACGACGTTGGCGATCCCCGAGACGTTGACGGCGAGCACGGCGTCGAACTCCTCCGCCGAGACCTCCCAGAGTGGCGCCGGATCGTTGATCTTCCCCGCGTTGGCGATCAAGAGGTCAGGGATCAGCCCCCGGGCGCAGGCCTCGTCCGCCCAGGCGGTCACCTCCGCGGCCGACCGGACGTCCACGGGCCGCGTGAAGACCCGAGCGCCGCCCAGCCGCTCCAGCTCGACGAGGGCGTCCTCGGACCGGCCGCAGGCCACGAGCCGGTGGCCCGCCTCCAGCAGCCGCTCGGCGAGGGCGCGGCCCAGCCCCCGCGTCGCGCCCGTGAGCGCGATGGTCCGTTCGTTGGAGTGCTCCATCGACGCTATTCGACCACGCCCGTGAGGACCCCGCCGCCCCTTCGGTACGAAAGGCCATCCTGGCCAGGATGAACGGGCGCCGACCGAGCGCTCGGTCGCCGGATCGCTATCCTCGCCCCGTGTCCCCGCGGCGCTTCGACCGCGCTCCCTCGACCTCCACCGCCCCGGCAACCCGTGCTCGAGTCCCTCTTCACGCTCTTCATGCTCATCGTTCTCCAGGCCGTCCTGGGGTTCGACAACCTGCTGTACATCTCGCTCGAGTCCAAGCGGGCGCCCGAGGCGGAGCGCAAGCGGGTCCGACAGCTAGGCATCGGGATCGCGATCGGCCTGCGAATCGTGCTGCTCTTCGCGCTGCTCAGCCTGATCGAGGTCGCCCAGACCGTCTTCTGGGAGCCCCACTGGGAGGACGTCTTCGTCGGGCACTTCAACGCCCACAGCCTGATCGTCCTCTTCGGTGGCGCCTTCATCCTCTACACCGCGACGAAGGAGATCCTCCACATGATCGCGATGGAGGACGTGGACACGGGCGAGGAGAAGAAGGCCGCGTCGACGGCCCGCGTGGTGGCGCTGATCGTGCTGATGAACCTGGTGTTCTCCTTCGACTCGATCCTGAGCGCGATCGCGCTCGCCGGACCGGACGGCGAGGTCATCATGTCCATCGCGATCGTCGTCAGCGGCGTGCTGATGATCGCCCTCGCCGAGCGCGTCTCGACGTTCCTCGCCCGCAACCGGATGTACGAGGTGCTGGGGCTCTTCATCCTCTTCATCGTCGGCGTGATGCTGGTCACCGAGGGGGGCCACCTGGCCCACATCGAGCTCTTCGGGAACGAGGTGATGCCGATGACGAAGACGACCTTCTACTTCGTGATCGCGGTGCTGGTGCTCACCGACGTCGTCCAGACTCGCTACCAGAAGCGCTTGCAGCGCGCGCTGGAGGCCCAGAAGGGCCGCGCGGCTGACGTTCACTGACCCGGGGCCCCGACCGGGCCGGTCGCCTCAGGCCTGGCCCGGTGTGTGGGCGTTGGAGTGCGGCGCCCACTCACGGAGGCTGCCCCGGTAGACCCTGAGGTGCTCGTGGTACACGCCGTCGCGGAGCTCGTAGCCGCCGTCGACGTCCTCGATCTCCTTCAGGAACTCCTGGTCCTCGAAGTAGTAGTCGCGAAACGGCCCCGAGGTCGTCCCCACGACCTCCACGTCGAACCCGTTCCGGTCCATCCTCCGCTCCGTCTCGCCGAAGTCCGCCATGGAGGACTGGACGAAGATGATCTCACCGCGGGGGCGCAGCCGCTTGTGGGCGTCCAGGATCAGGGAGTCCAGGAAGTAGCGGCGGTTCTGCTTCCCGCTCTGGCAGAAGGGGGGGTTGGACACCACGGTGTCGAAGCGGCCGTCGGTCGAGAGCCAGTCGGCGACCCGGAACTCGATGCCCGTCTCCGGGCCGCAGTTCCGCTCGACGTTCTCCTTCGTCGTCTCCAAGAGTTGCTCGGTGATCTCGGTGGCCACGATGGAGCGCGCGCCCTGCCGGTGGAGCAGGATGGTGTGATTCCCGACGCCGGCGCCCAGCTCGAGCACGTCCCGCCCGCGCACCAGGTCGTTCTCGGCGAGCATCCGCGCGAGCCAGTGGCCGTGGGGCGTGGGGCTCCAGTCATCGGACCCGGAGCTGAGGTCCATCTGCAGCATGCTGTCGGCTGATTCCATCTTGATCCCTCGGGCACATCAGCGCCCGAGACGGAGCATATCAGGTGGGCCTGGCGAGCCGAGCGCCGCCCCCGGCTTCAGCTGTCGAGGATCGTGTTCGCTGCCGACTCGGCGAGGAAGAAGCGCCCGACGGCCACGTCCAACAGGTCCCCCTCGTCCGGAGCGAAGGCGAAGCTGCCCTCCATGGTGCCCCAGTCGGTCGGAAGCTCCGCCATGCTCTGGTACTCGAAGTGGTCCCCTGGCTCCAGTCGGGGCTGCTCGCCCACGACCCCCGGCCCACGAACCTCACGCCGCTCTCCGTTGGCATCGGTGATCACCCAGTGGCGGGTGCGGAGGGTCAGCGGCTGCTCGCCCACATTGGTGATGGTGATCTGGTAGGCGTAGATCCAGCCGCGCTCCCCCGGGTCCTTCCGCTGCTCGAGGAGCTGGGCCTTCGCCGCCACCTCGATGCCGTGAGTCGTGGTCACGCTGTTCGGACCGTCCTTGTCGCCAGGTGAAGGAGTCATGATTGCTGGGAGGCCTGCGGAGCGTGCGGGCGGCGAGAAGTGTACGCCCAAGCGGTTAGGCTTTGCAGCGCGGTCCGTCACCATGGTCCATCCTGCACACACCTCGAACCCGACCGACGCTCGCCGCGGTCCGTCGGCCCTGATCGCGGGCATCCTCGCCCTCGCGAGCTGCGGCTCGGTGACGCTCTTCTCCGAGGACCCGAGCGCGCCCAAGGATCGCGCTTCCCGATTCGATCGTTTCGTGTCCGAGCTCGATCTTGCGCTCACGGACACCTCCTCCCTGATCGAGCAGGTCCAGCGCGGCACCGATCGCGCCCCCACGGCCTGGGACGCCGAGCGGCGGGATACGGTTCGCCGGGCGGTGATCGAGAGCGCACGAAGGAGACTCGACCGAGAGTTCGCTCCCGGACGCCTCGATGAAGCTCGGGCGGCCACCTCGCGGATCCTCATCGACGACCTGGACCGCCTCGCAGCCGCGCGAGGCGGAGCGTCCGTGCGCCGACCGAGCCCCTGGAGCGGGCTGCTGGTGGAGGCGCCGTCGGTCCTCCTGCGGGAGCACCGCAGGTCGAACGTCGCCGACCTCGAGCAGTGGCAGGCTGCCCTCCGCACGCTCGCGGTGGAGACGGACTTCGCGACCTATCGGCCTTCGGATGTGCCCAGCGCGCGGGACGTGGCGGTCGCCGCGGACCTCGGCGCGTTCCTGAGCCGGCTGGCCCAGGCCACAGGCCCTGGCGGCTTCCCAGATCCGCTCCTCGGCCCACTCGACCTCGCTGCCGGGGACCTGAACGGGTTCCGGGCGGCATCGCTGACGCCGAAGGAGGACCCTTCCGAGCTCGGCCTGGCCCTCCAGCGCCGTTACGTCACCGCCGCCGGCGAGGCTGCGATCATCGAGGTCTTCGGTGCCACCTCCTGGGAGCCCCTCGTGGGCGAGGCCAGGGACCGCTGGCTGGCGCCACTCCAGCTCGCGGCGGGAATGGACGCCTCCACAGAGCGCCTCTCGACGATCGCACGCACGCAGCTCGAGCGCCTCACCCTCGAGCTCGCCCGCACCGCCAAGCTCATCGAGGAAGGGGAGACCTCGGTGACCGCGGCGAGGCTCGCGCTCAGGGACCTGCGGTCGGGCGAACGGCCGTTTCCGGCGAGTGAGCGCCTGCCGCGTCGCCCCGAGCTCCTTTGGTCGGAGGCCAACAAGCGCCTGCCGGAGATGATCCTCGGAGCCCCGCAGGTCGAGGTGGACGCCTCGAGCGCCGAGTCGTTCGAGCGCCCTCGTGGCAGGTGGAGCCCCCTGGTCCCCGGCAACCTCGCGCCGCCGGGCGACCCCCGCGCGCGCGCTCCGCACTACCTGTTCGCCCCCGAGGACGCTGACTTCATGCCGTCCTGGCTGAGGGAGGCGGAAGCCTGGCGGTATGGCGTCCCAGGGCGCGCGGTGGTGGACGCCTACCGTCGCGCTGCGGTCGAGGTCCCGCCCATCGTGCGCTGGAGAACTCGCGAGGCGTTCGAGGAGGGCTGGGGCCTCTACGCCGTCGAGGCGGCGGCCAGGAGCGGCCTGCTCACCGAGATCGATGGCGGCTTCAGCAGGGTCGCCCAGGAGCTGTGTGCCTTCGCCGCCATGCTCGCGGACCTCGGGATCTACGGGGAGGGGTGGTCCGAGGAGCAGGCGCTGGCCTACCTGCTCGAGGCCACGCCGCTGCCCGAGGCCGCCGCGAGACAGGTCGTGATCCGGTGCTTCTCCCACCCCGGGCGCGCCGCGCTCCCGGCCATCGGCCTCCTTCGGTTTCGCTCCCTGCGACGCGGCGTCGAGGCCGCCCTCGGCGGACGCTTCGACCCCGCAGCCTTCCACGCGGCGCTCCTCGAGGGCGGCCCGGTCCCCATGCCGGAGATCGACCTGAGGATCCAGAGCTGGCTGAGGCGCGGCGCCCCAGGCTCCATGTGAGCCGGCGGGCTCACTGGCTCACAGGCTCGCCAGGTACGCCGCCGCGAGCTGAGCGCCAAGAGCGACGATCCCCTCGGTGGAGATCACGAGCTGCTTCTCCTGGGGCGGTAGGTCCTCGATCGGAACGTGGGTCGTGTACTCGTCGGCCGCCGCCAGAGCCGCCACCTCGGACATCACGTCGATGCCGTTGACGTCCTTGTGGTCGGTCGGCGGCTGCTGGCTGACGAACCAGGCCAGCTTCCTGTCCTTCAGGTCCTTCCGGCTCGCCTCGATCAGCTGACCGATCCGGGCCGCGGCCCCGCGGCGGAAGGGCCCCCAGGACATGTCGTTCTCGCCCACGTGATAGAAGATGCCCGCGAGGTCGACGCGGTAGCCCTTAGAGCGAAGCTCCTTCACGGACTCCTCCACGAACTCGATGAAGCGCGGGTACAGGTTGCGGCTCACCGCGACGCTGCCGTCGGGGGTCCAGTCGATGATCTGACT
>CAZEFP010000253.1:0-5592 GCA_964511565.1 uncultured Planctomycetaceae bacterium | reverse complement strand
GCCCGTCTCCGCCGCCCCGCCAGACAGCTGCTCCGGCGCCATGTACGCGGGGGTGCCGAAGACCTCACCCTCACGAGTCAACGCCGGGTCAAGAGCCTCCCCCTCCAGCTCCGCCATCCTCGCGAGGCCGAAGTCCAGCACCACTGGATCCCCGCTCGGCGAGACCATGAGGTTGGCGGGCTTGATGTCGCGGTGGACGAGCCCCTCCTCGTGGGCCGCGTGGAGAGCGCGCGCGGCGCGCTCGAAGAAGCGGAGCACCCGCGCCAGCTCCGCCCTGTTGCGAGGAATGAGCGGGAGGTCCTCGGGCCCGAGCGACCGTGGAGCTCCGGCGTCGCGGGCCTGCCGCGCCCCTTCGATCCCACGGGAGAGGTCCGTCCCCTCGACGTATCGCATCGCGATCCAGGGGGGCTCCGCATCCACGTCCGCGTCGTGCACCCCGGCAAGTCCGGGATGGTCGAGGCGCGCGATGCTCTCCGCCTCCCGCCGGAATCGCCGCCTCCGCTCCTCCGTGATGAAGGGCGTGGTCATGAGCTTGAGCGCCACGAGACGCCCGAGGTCTTGATCCCTGGCCAGCCAAACCGCCCCCTGGCCACCGGTGCCGAGCTCCCGATCGAGGCGGTAGTGTCCGATCAACCGACCGTCGCCGGGAGCGTCGCCGCCCGCCTCCGTAGCGCCCGCACCTGCCTCTCCCTGGTCGGCTCCGTCCGGCGCCTCGGCCGCCTCGAGCCGACCGGTGGCCCGCAGGTACTCCGAGGCCACCGCCTCCTCATGCCCCGGATACCGGGCCAGGTACTCCCCGAGCGGGCGAACGCCGGGCCCGGCCTCGTCATCCAGGAGCTCCGACAGGAAGTCGAAGACGACGGCGTCCTGCTCCGCGCCCCCTGTGGCGCCAGGCTGGGGTCCGGGCTCGTCCATCGCCCCGATGTTAGGAGGCGTCGCCGCCCTTTGGGCCCATCTGGATAAGATCCAGACATGGAAGAGCGCTCCGAGGATTCACTGGACGGCGTGACCGGGATGTGGCTCGCCGAGGTCAAGAACGGCGACAGCGACAGCTTCGGGCGGCTCTACGAGCACATCGCGCCAGCGCTCCTGACCTGGGCGGAGTTCCGCATCCGCCCCGAGCAGCGCCAGCACGTGGACCCCTCCGACGTGGTCCAGGAGGTCTGGTTCCGCGCGTGGCGACAGATGGAGTCCTTCGATCCTGAGGCGACCCCGTTCCGCTTCTGGATCTTCCGGATCGCGAAGAACGTGCTGCTCGAGGCGGTCCGCAAGACGAGGCGCGCGGACGTCGCGGGCGCGGGGACCACCGCGAAGATCCAGCAGCTCGGTGAGCTCCAGGACACCATGACGGCGGTCTCCATGCGCCTCTCCCGGGATGAGGGGCTCGCCGCGTTCCGCGCGGAGGTGGACGCGCTGCCCGAGGAGGATCGCAAGCTGGTGGTGCACTGCGGGCTCGAGGGCCTGCCCCTGGGGGAGGTGGCCCAGCGACTGGGCATCTCCACCGAGGCCACCGGGAAGCGCTGGCAGCGCCTCAGGGCGAGGCTCGCCCAGGGCACCCTGCCCGAGCACCTGCTCGCGGGAGCCTAGGGAGCCCTCACCGGGCCGCAGAGCCCAACGAGGGGCCCGGCTGCCACGGGCAGCCACCGGAATCCGGTAGCCATTAGTCGCTGCCCTTGCGGCGCTTGTGGCTCCTGCGCCACGGGCTGAGCGGTCCTCGGGGGTTTTGTGTCCGCTCGGCGCGGGGAGGGGCACTTGGGGGTGACGGGTCCAGTCGGTCCCGCGCTCCAAACACCCCTGAACCAAGGACCCAAGCCATGCAACTTCGCCCCCTCACCCTCTTCAGCTCTGCCCTCCTCCTCAGCTCCACCGCCGCGGCCCAGAGCCAGTTCACCTTCTCCATCGACTGGCAGAGCGCCTCGATGGGCTCGCCCTCGTCCAGCGGGGTGCCCATGACCGACGGCGACCTCTACCACCCCTCCACCACCACCCTGATGCCCGCCACGGGGCTCGCCGCCGCGCCGACCATCAGCCTCGGCCACGCCGCCGACCTCGGGCTCCCGGGGGGATGCGTCGGCCGCGGGCCGGGCATGCCCTGCGCCATCGAGGTGGACGCCTTCAGCCGCGGGATCGACCATCAGTTCGGCCCCAACCTCCCCATCCAGCGCGGCGACCTGCTCTTCAGCGTGGACGAGTTCGCCGCGGGCCGCCCCGGCGGTCCGCTCCCCAACGTCCACAGCGAGTTCCTCGCCGGTGACAGCTCCGCCGACACCTTCGGCAACCTCAACGTCCTGCCCCCCGGCCCCCTCCCGCCGATGCCGGGCAGGAACGTCGGCATGGTCGACGGGGACGGCGCATTCTCCGCCAGCGGCTTCACCTACCCGTCCATCGGGCTCAAGGAGCCGAACCTGCCCGCCCCCGGACCGATCGACATGGGCGACAACCAGGACGCCATGGACATCATGGAGCCTGGCACCACCTCCGGTGGCGCCGTCTACTTCAGCCTCGACGGTGGAATGTTCGACGGCCGCGAGGGCATCCCGAACTCGAACGCCGCCGCTGCGAACGGCGTCGGCGCGGCCGACATCTTCGTCCAGTCCGGCGCGGGTATGACCCTGTGGGCCGGCGCGCCTTCCCTCGGCCTCGACCTGGTCGCGCCGCTCACCGACGACATCGATGCCCTCATCCTCTGGGAGAACGGCAACGGCGTCGCCGACGTCTCCCCGGGCCCCTACGGCTGGCAGAACGGCAAGGACATGATCATCTTCTCGGTCCGCCGCGGCTCCGCCGTCATCGGGCGCCCGGACAGCCAGTTCGGCATCCCCATCGAGGAGGGCGACCTGCTCATCCCGCCGGTCGCTGGCGGCGCCTCCCCCTTCCCCGCCATCTTCATCCCGGCCGAGGCCCTCGGGCTCCTGACGGTGCGCACCCACGGCGTGAGCCTGGGCGACGACCTGGACGCCGCGGACCACATCGGCGGCGACCTCTTCGACTGCGACGGGGACGGCCGCGAGGACGCCATCGCCATCGCGCTGGGCCTCGTGATCGACGGCGACCAGAACGGGGTCCCGGACAGCTGCTCCTCGGCTCCGGTGGGCGCGCCCTTCTGCTTCTGCCCGATGATCGCCGCGCCCTGCGGTAACGCCTCTCCCACCACCGGCTGCCTGAACGGCGTCGGCACGGGGGCCCTGCTGACGGGCAGCGGGAGCGCGAGCGTCACCCTGGACAACCTCGTCCTCACCACGAGCGGGATGCCGGCTGGCTCCTTCGCCATGACGGTCATGGGGACCGGCACCACGCCGCCCGCGGCCCTCGCCAACGGGCTGCGCTGCGTCGCCGGCTCGATCCACCGCTTCCCGCCCTACTCCACCGCCGGTGGCACGGCCTCGATCGGACGGGGCACCCCCAACGTCTCCATGGGCCTGGTCGCCTACTCGACCTCGAGCTTCGCGCCCTCCGGCCACATCGCCGCGGGATCCACCTTCCACTTCCAGACCTTCTACCGCGACCTCGGCGGCCCCTGCGGCGCGATGTTCAACCTCTCGAACGCCCTCACGGTGAACTTCACCCTCTGAGGTCCACCTGCCGCGCCCCCACGGGCCGCAGGGGCCAGGCTCCTCCACCGGAGGGCCTGGCCCCTGCTCCATTGGTCCTTCCCGTGGCCCCCCTTCGCCCCGACCGACTCCCGACGAGACAGCGCGGCGCGCCCGGACGGCGGGAACCTCCGAAGGCCAGAGCCCGTCCGCTTGGGAGGCGGTGATGTGCGCTAGGCTGGGGGCGCCTGCCGCACGCTCCCGCCGCCTGGCCCGCTGCACGCTCTCCACGAACAGCACATGACCCGCAACTCCCTCCGATCTCCCCTCACCGCCCTCGCCGCTCCGGCGAGCTTCGCCCTCCTTGCGGGGGCCGCGGTGGCCGCGGGCCCCTGGCACGACGACGACCCCAAGATCCTCGATCGGCGACCGGCCTACACGGGCCCGGGATTCCTGAGGGGCGCGGCCGCGACCATGGGGCTCCCCGCCGCCAACGCCGGCGCCAACCTCGGCTTCGTGGGTCAGGGCCTTCGGCTCGAGTCATGGCTCACGCTCGGTGACCTCGGAGATGCTGGCACCGGGAACGACTGCTGGGGATACGCCTCCCCCTCCGGCCGCGAGTACGCCCTCATGGGGACCTCCAACAGCACGGTCGTCGTCGAGGTCACCGACCCCGCCAACGCCTCGCTGATCGCCGCCATCCCCGGCCCCGTCAGCCTGTGGCGCGACGTCAAGACCTATCAGGACCGCGCGTACTCGGTGAGCGAGGGCGGCGACGGGATCCAGGTGCTCGACCTGTCCGCGGTGGACAGCGGGGTGGTGACCCTCGAGAACACCATCACGGGCCAGGGGTCCGACGCCACCCACAACGTCGCCATCGACGAGGTCAGCGGGTACCTCTATCGCACGGGCGGCAGCGGGAACGGGCTCCGGATCTACAGCCTCGCCAACCCGTCCAGCCCGCAGTACGTCGGAGCTTGGAGCAGCCGCTACGTGCATGACGCGCAGGTGGTCACCTACACCAGCGGCCCCTACGCCGGGCGGGAGCTCGCCTTCTGCTGCGCGGGGCTGGGGAACGGATCCGGAGACACGGGGCTCTCCATCGTCGACGTCACGAACAAGAACTTCCCGTTCCGCATCGAGCAGATCGCCTACCCGAATCGGCGCTACAGCCACCAGGGCTGGCTCTCTCCGGACCGCAGCCGCTTCTACCTCGGCGACGAGCTGGATGAGAACGCTGGCGTCAACACCACGGTCACCCGCGTCTTCGACGTGAGCGATCCGGGGAACGCCTCCTTCATCGGAGAGTTCACGAACGGCGTCGCCAGCATCAGCCACAACATGTACGAACGGGACGGGCTCCTGTTCCAGGCGAACTACACCTCGGGACTTCGAGTCTTCGACACCGCGAGTGACCCTGACACCCCCGCCGAGGTGGCCTTCTTCGACACGGCGCCGGACCTGACCTCCTCCAGCTTCAACGGGCTGTGGAGCTGCTTCGTCGGGCTCCCCAGCGGAACCGTCATCGGCAGCGACCTCGAGCGAGGCCTGTTCGTCTGGTCCTTCGACCCCCTGGGCGTGGACGTCGACCCCGTGGGCCTGCGAGAGCTGGACCCCGAGGGCGAGACCGTCACGGCCACCGTTCGAACGATCAACGGCAACTCCATCGCCCCGGGTTCGGTGGAGCTGATCGTCGACGGAGGCGGCGGCCCGATCACGTTACCCATGACCGCCGGCCCCACCCCGGGCTCCTACACCGCCGACCTTCCGAGTTTCCCCTGCGGCGCCGAGGTGACCTGGTACGTGAGCGCGCGGACGCCCTCAGGGGTCCGGTCCACGTTCCCGGCAGCCGCGCCGACGCTGCCCTTCGCCTCCTTCGTGGGCGAGACGGTGACGACCGCGCGCTACGACAACATGCAGGCGGACAACGGGTGGCAGGGGGACCTCCCAGGGGACACGGCGTCCCGGGGCCAGTGGACCCGCGAGCGCCCCAACGGGACCCAGGCCGAGCCCAACGGCGGCTACCCCGCCAACGGACGGCAGTGCTGGTTCACCGGCCAGG
>CAZEFP010000252.1:0-5595 GCA_964511565.1 uncultured Planctomycetaceae bacterium | reverse complement strand
GCGAACGATCCCAGGCCCGACCCCAGCACGAGCGCCACGCGGGGCCGGGCGGCGCCCCGGGCCTCGAGGGCACGCCCGAGCTCGCCCGACAGGCCCTCCGCGAGGGCGGCGGGGCTCCCCGGGTCCGCGCCTGCGCCCTGGGTCAAAGGAACATCCCCGCGATGGTCGCGGTCATCCACGAGGCCATCGCGCCGCCGAGCATGGCGCGCAGCGCGAGCTGGCTGAGGTCCTTGCGCCGGCCCTCCGCCAGCGAGCCAATCCCGCCGATCTGAATACCCACCGAGGCGAAGTTGGCGAATCCGCAGAGGGCGTACGCGGCCATCGTGTAGCTGCGGGTCGAGATCTCGCCCTGGAGGGCCTGCATGTCGCTGAAGGCGATGAACTCGTTGACCGCCACCTTGGTGCCCAGGAGGCTCCCGAAGGCGACGCAGTCCCCCCACTCGATCCCCATCATCCACGCCACCGGCGCGAAGATGTAGCCGAAGATGCGCTGGAGGGTCAGGGGCTCCTCGAGACCGAGGGGCAGCAGCCCGAGGCCAGCGTTGATGAGCCCGACGATCGCCACGAAGGCCACGAGCATCGCCACCACGTTGAGGTAGAGCTTGAGCCCGTCGCTCGTCCCGGTCGCCGCCGCGTCCAGCACGTTCGCGGGCTGATCCTCGGTCTCTTCGATCTGCTCGGCACCGCCCGCCGTGAGCGGCGTCTCCGTCTCAGGGACCATGATCTTCGCGAGCACGAACGCGGCGGGCGCGGACATGAAGCTCGCCGCCAGGAGGTGCCCCGCGAACTCCTCGCCCAGCAGACCGATGTAGACCGCGAGCACCGACCCCGCGATGGTCGCGAAGCCGCCCGTCATGAGCGCCATGAGCTCGGAGCGCGTCATCTTCGCGATGTAGGGCCGGACCACCAGGGGCGCCTCGGTCTGGCCGACGAACACGTTGGCGGCCATGGCGAGCGACTCCGCGCCGGAGACGCGGAGGGTATAGCGCATCAGGTTCGCCAGGATCCGCACGAAGAACTGAACCACCCCGAGGTGGTAGAGGATCGCCATCAGCGCGGAGAAGTAGATGATCGTCGTCAGCGCCCCGAAGGCGAAGGACACCGGCGCCGCGTAGGCGACGGACTCGGAGGGGAGGTGCCCGGGGAAGTCCGCGAAGACCTGGATCGAGCTGGGGCCCTCGGAGGCAGAGAGGTCGACCCCGAAGCCCGTCAGGATCGGACCGAAGACCATCCGCGCGCCCTCTTGCCCGAAGCTCAGGACCGACGTGGCGAAGACCGACAGCTTGTCCAGCACCGCGCGGCCAGGGCCGGTCTTCAGGATCAGGAGCGCGAGGCCGATCTGGAGGCCGATCCCTCCCAGCACCACCCGGACGTTGACCCGCCGCCGATTCGAGGAGAGCGCCCAGGCCAAGGCGCAGAAGAAGGCGAGACCGAGCAGAGCGCGGAGGATGGTCATGGGCTGGTCGTGGGCCGGGGGAGCACGCGCTCCAGAACGAGCGGCTGTGGGGAAGGGGCGTCCGGCTCGAGGGTGACCCCCCGGCCGAGCAGTCGCAGGCATTCCTCGAGGCCCGCGCCGGCGCGGTGGTGGATCGTTGCGATCGCCTCACCGGCGCGGACGGGGTCGCCGCGGAACTTGTGAGAGACGATACCGACCGCGTGGTCGATCTGATCCCCCGCGTTCTGTCGTCCCCCGCCCAGGGCCGCCACGGCGAGCCCCACGTCCCGGAGATTGTCGAAGGCCAGGTACCCGTCCCGGGGGGCGGTCCACTCGGCGAGGTCAGGGGCCTGCTCCAACGGCGCCCGGGGGTCCAGGGCTCCCTGGGCCGAGAGCATGCGCTCGAAGCGGTCCAGGGCGGATCCGTCCTGGAGCACGCCTGTGATCCGCGCACGCCCTGCCTCCTCATCCGGGGTGACCCCCGCGGCCGCCAGCAGGTCTCCTCCGAAGAGGGTCACGAGATCCACCAGGTCGGCCGGCCCTTCACCCCTGAGGACCGCGATCGACTCCTCGATCTCCAGGGTGTGCCCAATGCTCAGGCCCAGGGGCTGCCCCATGCGCGTGAGCCGCGCCGAGGTGTGGACCCCCGCCGCCGTGGCGAGGTTGACCATCGTCTGCGCGACGGCGCGCGCCTCCTCCTCCTCGACGAGGAAGGAGCCGGTGCCGACCTTGACGTCGAGCACCAGCGCGTCGATGTCCTCGGCCACCTTCTTCGAGATGATCGAGCTGGAGATGAGCGGCAGCGACTCCACGAGCTCGACCCGATCGCGGAGGGCGTAGAGCGCGCGGTCCGCCGGCGCGATGGCCTCGGTCTGCGCGCAGATCACGCAGCCCGCGGCCTCGAGCACGCCGCGGATCTCGGACTCGTCGAGGTCGGTGCGGACCCCCGGGACCGCCTCGAGCTTGTCGAGGGTGCCGCCGGTGTGTCCCAGGCCCCGCCCCGAGATCATGGGCACCACGCAGCCCGCGGCGGCGAGGGCCGGCGCGAGCGGCAGGGAGACCTTGTCCCCCACGCCGCCCGTGGAGTGCTTGTCCACCCTGGGGTGCTCGAAGCCAGAGAGGTCGAGCACGTCGCCCGAGGCGACCATCCCGCGCGTCCAGCCCTCGAGCTCGGCAGGCTCCATTCCGTGGAAGAAGATCGACGCGAGCAGGGCGGCCTGCTCTGCCTCTCCGACCTCGCCGAGGGCCACCTGCTTGAGGAACCAGTGGGCGTCCTCCTCCTTGAGCACGCCTCCGTCCCGCTTCGCGCGCAGGAGCTCCTTGAGCCGAAAGGGCGCCGCGCTCAAGCCTGACTCGCCCGGGGAAGGACCTCTTCGAGGAACGAGGAGCCGGCGCCCTCGTACTTCACGCCGAAGGCGTCCGCGATGGTGGCGCCGATGTCCGCGAAGGTCGCCCGCGTCCCGAGGGGTACGCCGCCCTTCACACGGTCGCCGTAGACCAGCAGGGGAACGAACTCCCGCGTGTGGTCCGTGTGGTCGCCGTTGGTCGGGTCGTTCCCATGATCGGCCGTGAGGATGAAGACGTCGTCCTCGCGGCGGTTCGCCTCGATCTCGACGAGGGCGCGGTCGAAGGCCTCGATGGCCCCCCGGTAGCCCGCAGGGTCCCGCCGGTGGCCAAAGAGCATGTCGAAGTCGACGAGGTTCAGGAAGACGAGCCCGCGGTCGAGGTCGCGCACGAGGGTGCCCGTCTGGACCATGCCGTCGTCGTTGCCCTTGGTGTGGACCGCCTGGGTCAGCCCGTGCCCCGCGAAGATGTCCTCGATCTTCCCGACGCCCACCACCGGCACCCCCGCCGCCTTCAGCTGGTCGAGCACCGTGGGGTTCGGCGGCGTGAGCGAGAAGTCGCGGCGGTTGTACGTCCGCTCGTAGCGGTTCTCCGAGCCCGGAGGCGCGTCGACGAAGGGCCGCGCGATGACGCGCGCGAGCCCGCGCTCGAGGGTCAGCTCGCGCGCTACCTCGCAGACCTCGAGCAGCCGCTCCAGTCCGAAGGCCCCCTCGTGCGCCGCGATCTGGAGCACCGAGTCCGCGCTGGTGTAGACGATGAGCTTGCCCGTCTCCACGTGCTCGGGGCCGTACTGCTCGATGACCGCGGTCCCGGACGCGGGCGCGTTGCACAGCCAACCTGGGACGCCAGTGCGCGCCGCGATCGCGTCGAGGAGCTCCGCGTCGAAGCCGTCGGGAAAGGTCGGGAAGGCCCGGTCCAGCGGGACGCCCGCCATCTCCCAGTGCCCTGTGGTCGTGTCCTTTCCGGCGCTGGCCTCGCTCATCCTTCCGAAGGCCGCCTCGGGGGAGGCCGCCGCAGGGAAGGCGTCGACGCCCTCGATGTTGCCGAGCCCGAGGGCACGCAGGCGGGGCGCGTCCGGCGCGCCGGCGGCCTCACAGATGTGGTCGAGGGTGTGCGCGCCAGCGTCACCGAAGTCCGGCGCGTCGGGCATGGCGCCGACCCCGAGCGAGTCGAGGACCAGGAGGAAGATCCGCCGCGGTCCGCCGCGGGTCGGCTCCACACCCGGTCCCGCGCTCGAGGGGTCGCGGTGGATCATTCGCCCCCGCCCGCGGCCTCGACCCCTTGCGCGATCAGGCTCTCGATCTCCTCCTCGAGCTCCTCCACCCACTCCTCACCGAAGTCCCGCTCCAGGAGGTCTCGCTCGCTGAACTCCCAGCGGCCAGAGCCGGGGTCGAAGTCGAACTGGTAATCGTGCTCGCTGCCGTCGTCTTCGGTGACGACGACCTGGACGATGTGGCTTTCGGAGTCGAGCTCGGCTTCGAACGAGGCCATGGTTCAGATGCCCCCGTGGAGAGGGGCCGGAGAGGCTGGGGGAATGGAGACGGACCCGCGGATAGGCCCCTCGGGACCGCCGCGCGCCCGGGCGAAGAATAGGAGAGGGCCGCTATCCTGCAACTGCCGAGCACGACGAAGTGCGCTCGGCGCTCAGCGACCGCCCTCCCCTGGCTTCGCGCGGTCGCCCCCCTCTGGATTCGAGACCAGGAGAGGATTGGGGCGCGGCATCCGGGCGTCGACCTCGGCGCGCCAGCGCGCCAGGCGGGCTCCCATGGCGGCGGCTCGCTCAGGCTCCGTGCTCGAGCGGTCGGTGGCCTCGCCGGGGTCCTCCTCGAGGTGGTAGAGCTCCCCCTGGATGCCGTCGGGCCCGAAGCGCTCGACCCACTTCCAGGGCCCCGATCGCAGGGCGCCGCCCGGCGTCCCGCCCTGATTACCCCAGTGCGGGTAGTGCCAGAAGAGGTCGCGGGGAGGCAGCGCCTCTCCGTCCCGCAGGGCCGGCAGCAGGTTCACGCCGTCCATGGTCACGCCCTCCGGCAGGGGCACGCCCGTGGCCGCGGCCAGGGTGGGGAGCAGATCCACGGACTGGACGGGCAGGTCGGAGACGGACCCCGGCGCGAGCTTCCCGGGCCAGCGGAGGACGCAGGGCTCGCGGATGCCCCCCTCGTAGAGCCAGCCCTTCCCCGCGCGGAGCGGGAGGTTGCTCGTGGGGTGCCCCTCGCTGGTGGAGAGGCCGCCGTTGTCGGAGAAGAACACGACGATGGTGTCCTCGTCGAGGTCCAGGCGATCGAGGGTGTCCAGCACCCGCCCGGCGGCCTCGTCCATGGCGGCGACCATGGCGGCATACACGGCATGCTCCTGCACCAGCCGCACCTTGCGCTCTCCTTCCCTGCCCCATCGCGCCTTCAGCCCGAGGCGCTCCTTCTTCTGCTTGTATCGCTCAACGAGGTCCGGTCGCCCCACGAGCGGAGTGTGCACCGAGTAGAAGCTCAGGTAGCAGAGCCACGGCGCGTCGGCGTGCTCCTCGATGAAGGAGATCGCCTCGTCCGCGAGCCGCGCCGGGAGGTGGTCCCCCTCCTTCGAGGTCAGGTTCGGCATCCCGAAGGGGTGGAAGTACTTGCCCGGACCGTAGGGCCCCCCCCTGCGGTTCCCCGCCACGTTGACGTCGAACCCCTGGGTCGTGGGATCGAAGCCGTCTCCTCCCAGGTGCCACTTCCCTGCGAAGAACGTCGCGTAGCCCGAGTCGCGCAGGAGCTCGGCCAGGGTGACCTCCTCGAGGGGGAGGTGGTTCACGTACGGCGCCGGGAGCATCGGGAGCTTCTGGA
>CAZEFP010000251.1:0-5597 GCA_964511565.1 uncultured Planctomycetaceae bacterium | reverse complement strand
CGAGCCTCGATGAGCTCCAGGACCTGAGAGACCTCTGTGTCCGTGCCCTGCGTACGGATCCGCCGGCGGAGGCCCAGCTTCAGGCGCGGCGCGTGGCGCAGCGGGTGCTGAAGCGCACCACGCGAGAGGACCTGGGTCGCCGGGGAGACCTGGGAGTCATCCTCGAGTTCGTGGGCGATCGACTCCGGGACTCCATGCTCCTGCGGGTGGCGGTGGCGGCGCTGGTGGTTCAGGTCACCATCGTTCCCCTGGTCGCGTGGCACCTGCTCACCGAGCCCACCCGGGGCGGTGTGAGGTTCGTCCTGGAGCCCGACCCGGAGGAGGGCATCTTCGACGAGGTTCCTGCCGAGGAGGAGCCCCTGAGCGTGGTGGGAGGCTCTCGGTGGTGGGAGCTCGAGGGGGCCGAGGCATGGCTCCAGGCGGACGCCGACCTCGAGGGAGCGAGCGCGCGGCTGGAACAGCTTCGGTCGTCCCTGGGGGACGAGGCGCCTGAGCCGTCCACGGGCACGGGCGTCGCGCTTCAGGGGTTCACTGGGCTCGGCGCGGATCCTGAGGGGCTCGGGGTCCAGCCGGATCCCGACCGGGTCGTCCTGCCGATCGAGATCATCCTCGACGCGGAGCGGCTGCTGGATCAGGCGCAGCGCGGTGGGACGTGGACCGGCCTCGGCGAGTCGCTCCAGCAGGTGGGAGAGACCTTGACCCTCGCCTGGGCGGCGGTGGACAGCTCGCCTCCCGGGCCGCTGGCGGTTCTGGCCTCCCGGACCCTGGCGCGCGCGCTGGCCCTCGGGCTGGTGGCCCCGGCTCCTGATCGTTCGCTCGAGGTCCCCGGGACGGATGAATGGCTGCGGCTCATCGGGGAGGAGGCGCGCCGCGTGGCGCCCGAGGATCCCTTCGTGCGGGCCTGGCGCCGCGCCGTTCGAGAACTGTAGGCGCGGCGAGCCTGTGAAGTGGCGTCTCCCCTGACGCCTGCGGGGCGCTCAGGGCTTATCTTCTGCGCAGATGATGCCCACCAGCCAACGACCCCTCGGCCTGCTGGCCGCCGCGCTGATCGGGGCCGCCCCTGCGGTGGCCTCGCCTTGCAACTGTCAGGAGCAGCCACCCGCCGACGAGAGGGCCGCGACGAACGGAGCGGGGAGCGCGGAGGATCCCGGTCAGGGCGGGGGTGCCCCCGCACCCGGGACCAGGGCGCTCACGCTAGAAGACGTGCTGGCCCTCGGGCTCTCGAACAACCTCGGCCTGGAACGAGCCGAGGTGGACGCGGAGGTCGCTCGCTTCGAGGCCCTCTCCACCTGGGGTGCGTTCGACTGGGTCTTCGACATGAACGGGCAGTTCTCCGACTCCGATTCGGTGGGTAGCAGCGCACTGTTCGGTGGTGACGTCGTGTCGACCCAGGACTCCCAGGTGAACCTCGATCTCACACGCCCCCTGGGGACCGGAGGGACGTTCGGGTTCCACTTCGACTCGGGGCTGAACGTCACGGACAACTCCTTCGCCAACGCGCCCGAGCAGTATCGCAGCAACCTCAGCGTGAGCTACGTCCAGCCCCTCATGCGAGGAGCGGGTGAGGAGTACGCCACGTCGAATCAGCGGGAGGCCGAGATCCTGGAGCGGCGCAGGCGGGAGGAGCGGCGACAGGCGCGTCAGCTGCTCATCCATGACGTGGAGGTGGCGTACTGGGAGCTGGTCGCCGCCGGGCAGCAGCTCGAGGTGGCGGAGGCGGCGCTCAAGCTCGGGGAGGAGCAGGTGCAGCGGGAGATGGCTCGGCTTCGCGCCGGGGATGGCACGGAGGTTGATGTGCTCCAGGCCCAGACCGAGGTGGCCACCCGGACCGAGACCTTGCTCCAGAGCCAGAACAACCTTTCACAGCGCGGGGACGACCTGAAGCGGCTGATCGTGCGCGACGAGACGTCGTCCCTGTGGGCCGAGCGCCTCCAGGCCACGACGCCGCTGCCGGAGGCCTCCCCCGACGACCTGACGTTGCCGGACTGGCAGGACGCGTTCCAGGTGGCGCTCGGCAAGCGCCCTGACCTGCGGACCTCTCGCCTCGACGTGGACACCGCGCGGATCCGGCTCGTCCGGGCCCAATCGGAGCGCCTCTATGGTTTGGACCTGCGGCTCGACGCCTCTTCGGGTTCCTTCAACGAGGACTTCACGGACGCCCTCTCCGAGGCGATCGAGTTCGATTACCCACGGTATGCCGCGCGGCTCGACTACAACATGCCGTTGCAGAACCGCACAGCCTCCAACTCCGAGCGCGCGGCCCGCGAGCGGGTCCGTGGGAGCCAGATCTCGCTCGAGGAGGCCGAGGTCAACGCGCTGGCCGAGGTCCGGGGAGCCCTGCGTGACGTGCGGTACCGCGCTCAGGCCGTGCGGGCCTCCGAGCAGAGCTTCGTCCTCGCCAGGCGGCAGCTCGAGGCAGAGCAGCAGCGCTTCGAGGCGGACCTGACCACCACCTTCGAGGTGCTGCAGTTCCAGCAGACCCTGATCGAGGCGGCGTCGAACCGGAGCGCGGCGCGAGCCGAATACGCCAAGAGCCTCGTGGCCCTCGACCGGGCACGAGGGACCCTCGGGGAGGAGACCGACATGCTGCGACAGGAGGTGGGATCGGATGCGGTGCTGGCGAGGTAGCGCTTCTGCTCCGGCCAGCCGGCGCGCGGGGCGAGCCGGGCTCGTGGCGGCGTTGGTCCTCCTCGGGGTCATCGCGTTCTTCGCGTGGCGGGGTTCGGAGCGGCCTGTGGAAGAGGGCGGCTGGACTCTCGAGGAGCAGTACGAGGCCGATGAGCGCATCGCGCCGCTGCTGGCTGGCTGCCCCTTCGGCGCGCCGTTCGAGGCAGACACCAGCAACCTCGCCGAGGTGCTGGCCTCCAAGCTCGACTCGGGCGCCCAGCTCGAGCCCCTGCGGAGGGCCAAGGTCGCCCTCGCCGGACTCGGCGAGGAGGCTCAGGAGCCGCTCATGCGACTGTTCCAGGCCTCCTCCAGGGACAAGTGGCGCGGTGGCGTGGCTCGCAACGTCCTGGCGGTCTGCGCCCTGGCGGACGGTGACTGGGGGATCCCCATCGCCCTCGAGGCGCTCCGCAGCCCGTCGGAGTCCATGCGAGGGGACGCCGCGCTCGTGCTGTGCAATCACCCCTCGCCCGAGCTCTACGACCCCCTCGCCGACTCGCTCCCGGGGTTCCGCCTGCAGGTTCACGTGGATCGCGTCCTGGCCGGGATGGCGGCCTGCGATCTGGAACGTTTCACGGAGCGGTTCCCCGTCTGGGTGGCGCGGGCCGAACGGGTTGGAGACTACATCGAGTCCACCGTGGTGGACGCGGCCGCTCCGCTCGTCGCGGAGGTTCAGGATCCCGAGCTCGCCGCGTCGCTGCTCCGGCTGAGTGAGGAGACGGACGGGCTCCTCCTGCGCCATGAGGCCTACCTGCTCGCCCCGGCTGCGCGCTTCGGGATCGGGGACGCCCGTCAGCGCCTGATGGACCTGCTCGCCCACGAGCAGAGGATGCCGCGGCATCACGCGGCCGTCGCCCTGGAGCGCGCCGGGCTCGTGGATGACACCTACGTCCTGGCGGCCACGGCGGAGGACGCGGGGGAGCGTTCGCAGACCCTCGAGCGGATCCTCGAGGCGGACGAAGCGGCCGTCGGGCGGAGCGGCGAGCAGCGCGCGGATGTGATCCAGTGGGCCCAACGAGCCCTTCAGGACGAGGAGTCCATGGTGCGCGAGACGGCGCTCAAGGGGCTCCTCGCCCGCCGAGACGAGGAGGGTCGTGCCTACCTCATGGGGCTGCTGAAGGGCACGGTCGCCGAGCGCGGCCTCGGGATGCGCGCGATGCGCGGCAACCTGGATGGCTGGCCCGAGGCCGCCGATCAGGCTCGGAGCATCCTCGCGGGCACCTATGACGTCGAGCTCGCCGGCGCACGGCGGGGCGAGGTGCTCACCTCGACCCTCCAGGCCATGGGCGCGGTCCCCGGGCGAGCGACGGGGGAGTTCCTGCTCCGGGCGGGCGACCTCGTCGGGGAGAACCCGATCCGGGGCGTCACGGGCTTCCGGTGGTGCGTCGGTCAGGCCTTCAACGCGGGCGCGGAGGCGAGGGAGGCCATCCGTGACCGACTGCTGGTGGAGACCGACCCCTCGAAGCGGCTCGACCTCATCTCCTTCATCTGGCAGGACATGGAGTTGGTGTCGCTCGAGGCCCTTGTGGACGTGCTCGACGACACCTCCCTGTCGCCCTACGAGCGGCTGTACGCGGCGGATCGCGCCGTTCGAATGGGGCACGCCGAGCGGTTGCTTCCCACCATGAAGCGGGTCTATCGCTCCGAGTCGGATCGTGTGCTCCGCACCGGGCTGCATTGCCTCTTGTGGGTCTGGTTCGGCCCGCCCCTCTCGTGAGGGGGTCGCCCATGCCACGTGGTGGGTCCCGGCTGGTGGGGCGCTAGACTGCGGAGGATGTGCATCCGCCTCGTCCTCCTGTCGGCGCTTCTGGCCCTGACCGCCGCCTGCTCCGGTGACGCGCCATCGGTGACCCCGGAGGGCGGCTCGGTGCCGCAGCCGCAGGTCAGGACCGCGTCCCCTGCGGCTCCCGGTCCTGGGACAGCCCAGGGGGCGGTCGAGGTGATCCGGCCCCAGGGGCCAGGGCGGCGCGCGGACTTCGACGAGATCGCAGCCGCCATCGACCCTGGCTTCCCGGGCGACCCCTGGCCCGGGGAGTTCCTGGCTCAGGCGGCGGAGCGCATGCTCCTCCAGGTGACCAGGCATCTGGCGACGGGGGGCGACGTTGGGGCCCTGCGGAACGTGGTGACCCGCGACCTGAAGGGCACCGTTCCCTCGGCGGCGGGCCCGTCGCGCGCCCTCGAGGGGCTCGACCTCCTCGCCTGGCTCCGTGAGCGGCTCGTGCTGGCGTCGACCGGAGGGGACCCGGTCGTGGCGGCAACGGTTCTCGACGTGGAGGCACCGGGCCCTGGAGCAGCGGGTGAGCCCATGGGTTGGACCCGTGTTCACCTGCGCGTGGGCACGGATCCCCAGGGCACGGCGGTCGACCGCAGGGAGCAGCGTGACGTGTTCATGGCGGTCCGATGGCGCCTGGGGAAGCGCGCCAGGATCGCAGGCATCGAGGTGGAGCGCGCCACGGAGATCGACCTCGCGCCGCCGTTCCGGGACGTGACCCACACCGTCCTCATGGGGTCCCGGGGGGCTGGGCTCTCAGGCGCCGCCAGCCTCGGCCTCGGGGCCCTGCAGGCGGCGGGTCGAACGGACTCCCTGGAGCCGGTGGCGGAGATCCTCACGGCCATGCACGGAGTGGCCATGGGCGACCTCGATGGGGACGGCTGGGACGACCTCGTGGTGGCGCGGGCGCCCGGGCAACCGAATCAGGTCTGGATGAACTCAGGTGGGGCCTTCCGCGAGGAAGCGGCTTCGAGAGGGCTCGACTGGCTGGAAGAGAGCGGGGGCGTCCTGATCGCCGACCTCGACGGAGACGGCGCCCGGGACGTGGCTCTGGGCGTCGGCCCGGATGTGGTGGTGGCCTGGAATGATGGCTCGGGGGTCTTCACGACCCGCACGGTGCTCCCGCGCGCCGGGGAGGCGCGCGTGTATTCGATCTCGGCCG
>CAZEFP010000250.1:0-5613 GCA_964511565.1 uncultured Planctomycetaceae bacterium | reverse complement strand
TCGAGCAGCTGCAGCTGTCAGCGGAGGCGGCGGTGGAGGCGCTCGAGGAGCGTGGAGTCTCCGACCACAGGCTTGCCATCGGTGGCCACTCGTACGGAGCGTTCATGACGGCGAATCTGCTCGCGCGCACGCGGCTCTTCGCGGCAGGCATCGCGCGCAGCGGCGCCTACAACCGGACGCTCACGCCCTTTGGCTTCCAGTCGGAGCGGCGCACGTTCTGGCAGGCGCCGGAGACCTACTTCGCGGTCTCGCCGTTCATGCACGCCCACGAGATCAACGAGCCCGTGCTCCTCATCCATGGGGAGGCTGACAACAACTCGGGGACGTTCCCCGTGCAGTCGAAGCGGCTCTACCAGGCCATCAAGGGCAACGGCGGCTCCGCCCGCCTGGTGATGCTCCCGGGCGAGAGCCACGGGTACCGGGCCAGGGAGTCGGTCCTGCACGTGCTGGCCGAGATGGTCGAGTGGATGGACACCCATGTGAAGGGCCAGGGGTGACCGCGAGGGGGGAGCGGGTCGGGGGCGGTGAGCGCACGGTCCCCGCTCCCGCCCCTTGGATGCCGTGGAGGGGATGGGGCCGGTAGATTTCCTCGGCGCTCCCCCTTGGGGACTGGGAGAATTACTCGCAGGGTGACAGTTCCCCAGACCGGGGTACTTTTCAACTGGCCTCTTCCCTCAAGAAGACTCGCCAACTCCCTCCCTCCACCTAGCCCGCCATGATCACGATCACCCTACTCGCGGCCCTCTCCATGGGCCCCGCTGCGCTGCCCGTCGGGGGCACCCCCGAAGGCTGCACGCCTGGATACTGGAAGAACCACGTCGAGCGCTGGGACGGCCTCGGCAGCGACGACTTCACCGAGTCCGTCGTCGCCGACCTTCCCTTCAACGGCGTCTTCGGCGTCACCTCCGCGAACTCCGGCCTTGCCGAGACGGCAACCCTCCTCGACGCGCTCGAGCTCGGTGGCGGGGGGCTCGAGGCCCTGAACCGTCACGCCGCCGCCGCCGCGGCCAGCGCCGATGCAGTGGCTTACTCCATCACCCTCGGCCAGGTCATCGACACGTATCGGTCGGCCGTGCTCGGCTCCGCAGGCATCGAGTCCACCAAGACGATGCTGGAGGGCTACAACGAGGTGGGGTGCCCGCTCCACAACTCGCCCCCGCCCCCCCCGATCACGTTCTGCTTCGCGGACCAGGGCGACTGCCCCTGCGCGAACGAGTCTCTCCTCGGCGGCTGCGGTAACTCCTCCGGCTTCGGTGCGCTGATTGGCACGGCGGGGTCCTCGAGCGTGGCAGCTGATGACCTCAACCTGATCGCGACCCAGCTCCCCGCCAACGCGACGGTGCTCTTCCTTGCGGCGGACACGCTGAGCCGCTCGCCCTTCATGGACGGGCTCCTCTGCATCGGGGGCCCGGGCTCGAAGATCTACCGGCTTCCCCCCGCCACCACCTCTGGAGCGGACGGGACCGCGACCCTCGGGTCTGGCCTCGTGGCCCTGTCCAACACCAACGCGGTGCCCATCAAGGGCGGGATCATTCCCGGCGACACCTGGTACTTCCAGACGTTCTTCCGGGACATGGGCATGGGTGGCTGCGGCACCGGCGCGAACACCAGCAACGTGGTGGGCGTGACCTTCACCCCCTGATCGCCTCCCGATCCCCTGGAAACCAAGGCGTCGGGGCCGTCGCGGAGGGCGCGGCGGCCCCGACCTCCGTTGGGTCGAGCGCTCCGTCGCTAGACTCAGGGGATGCGGAACCTGGCGCCCCTCCTCACCCTCGCCCTGATCGGCTGCTCGGCGGGTCCCGATCGCGTCGATCTCCCTCTCGACGCGCCGCCGCCCGAGCAGGCCTTCGACTTCACGGACCCAGGGGCCTTCGGTTGGAGCGAGCGCTTCGGCGGCGGCCTGGCTCTGGAGCGGCGCGCCTCCTACACGCCGCCCTTCCGCTCGCCCCTGGCCATCGCGCTCCTCGACGGGGTCGAGTTCCGCAGCTTCACGCTGGAGGCCGACCTGCTCCAGTCCGGCCGGGAGTACGGCCACCGTGACCTCTGCCTGTTCCTCGGGTTCCAGGCGCCCGACCGGTACTACTACGTCCACATGGCCACCACCCCCGACCAGAACGCCCACAACGTGTTCCTGGTGGACGGGGCGCCCCGGCGGAACCTGATCGCACCCAGGGAGCGCGGCGTCGACTGGGGCCAGGAGGAGTGGCACCACGTGAAGCTGGTGCGGGACGTGGACGCGGGGACGATCCGGGTCTGGTTCGACGACATGGAGACGCCGGTGCTCGAGGCCGAGGACCGGACCCTCGAGTGGGGCCGGGTGGGCTTCGGCTCCTTCGATGACCAGGGCATGCTCCGCAACCTCGAGATCCGGAGCGACCAGTCGCGGCCCGTGGATCCCGAAGGGAGCCCGTTCGGGGGCTGACGGAGGCGCTGTCCCGGCGCCCCTAGTGGCCGCCGTCGTCCCCGGCGGGCTCGGCGTCCGGCCTCACTCCCGCCCACTCACGCCAGTGCCCCTCGATGGCGGAGGCTGACCCCGGGCCGTCGTGGAGGAGGACCCGGTAGCGCAATCGCAGGGTCTCACCCTTGGCGAGCGCGTGGTCGCCAGTGCCCTTCGGCTTGCGCTCGAAGTCGTGGATGCCGAACGGGTTCGCGCCCACGAGCCCGTAGTCCCGGGCGTGCCACCAGGTGGGGTGCCGGAGGTTCTCGGGGTGGTCGAGGATGGCGACGCCGAGGACGTGGTCCTCGCCGGCGTGGGGGACCGGGCCCCAGTAGTCGACCCAGCGCGCGCGCTTGCCCCAGATCGCCCCGTCCCCCTCGCTGTTCATGGCGGTGCCGCGGGCGACGTCCCCCTTCGGGCGCAGGGCGGGGTGGAGCCGGAGGGCGAAGGTGCCCTCCTTGGTGTCCCCGAAGGTCACGTCCTGTAGCGCGGTGAGCCGCAGGTCGAGGTCGATGGCGCGGCCGGCCTCGAGGTCCAGGAACGTCATGGTGCGCGCCTCCTCCAGGAGCTCCACGCCCTCGCCGGTGATCCAGCGGTGCCTCGACGTCACTCGGGCGGCGCCGTCCTCCTCGACCACCTCGACCTCGCCCGCCGGCGCGATCCGCGCGCCGTCCCGGTCGTGCCAGAAGTCGTGGCCGCTCACGTCGCCGTGGGCGAACCACAGGGACGTGTGGTGCGGGTGATCCGCCGACTCGCCGCTGCGCCCCTTCTCCATGGGGAAGGCGCGGGTGACCTCGACGCCGCCCGGGCCGAGGACGGGCCAGAGGAAGGGCACGCGGTCGCCCTCACCGTGGTGGAACTTGGCGAAGGGCCCCGCCGGGGTGGAGATCTGGACCTCGTCCGCGCCGATCGCGAGCGGGAGGACGAGGAGGGCCGCGCGGGCGTGGGAGGGCTTCATGGGGTCGAGGCTATCGGGGTCTGGCGCGCGCGGCGATAGTAAGCCGTCTCCCCAGGAGGACCCCTTGAACCAGACCGCCGCGCTCCTCGCCCTCGCCCCGCTCCTCGCCATGTCCGCCTGCTCCACGACCGCTGCTCGCTCCGAGGGCGCCTCCGCGATTCGCGTGGCGCACCTGGGGGCAGACGGGGGCGACGAGGAGGGCTTCGCCGCCCTGCGGACTTCCTTCGCCGCGGCGAACCCGGGCTACGACGTGCAGTGGACGGAGGAGCTCGCGGCGCTTCCCGCCGAGGACAGGACCCGCATCGCCTTCGTCCAGTCCGGCGACCCCGCGAGCGAGGCCCTCGGGGTGGGGGATGTCGTGCTGCTCCGCCCCGGTCACTCCCAGGCCGCGCCGAAGGGGTGCGGCGCCGTGGTCTTCACGGTCCCCGAGCCGCTCCCCGATGACGTACCGTCGGTCATCCGTCCGGACTGGGACGAGAACATCACCGACACCCCCGGCGGCTGCGCCGAGGAGACGGGCGCCTATCGGCGGATCCTGCTCACCTGGCTCCCCACCGTCGGCCCCTACGTCTACCGGGCCCTCAACTGCCACCGGGTGCGCATCACCGACTCCTTCGCCCACTACCACCCGGTGGTCGGCGGCTTCGACGAGTTCTATCTCGTGCAGATGGTGCAGCCTGGCGCGGTCCTCTACACGAGCACCAAGGTGGCGCGCATGGAGGACCCGGGGTCGGTGACCGCGGACGAGGCGGCGGTGATGATCGACCGGCACGAGCTCGCGGTCGGTGACCTGGTCTACCTGCCCAGGGGCACCATGCACCGGGGCTTCGGCGGCGTCCTGGCCCAGATCATCACCACGCCCGGCTTCAAGCCGGGGGCCGAGATCGGGCTCGACCACCACCTCAAGGCCATCAATGATCGCCTGGCCCTCGAGGGCGAGGCCGCGCTGCCCTACCGCGAGAAGTCCGCGGGCCGCGCCGTGGTCAAGTAACCGGGGCGCCTCAGCGCCCGGTCGGCGCCGCGTCCCCGGCGGCCGGGCGCTCGAGCTCGACGAAGGCCTGCCAGACCGCGTCGTCCCCGGCCAGCGCACGCGGCGGCAGCGGGTGGGAGGCGGTCGTGGCGCTGAGCTGGCTGCGGTCCAGGACCGTCAATGGGTCCTCGAGGAGGAGCCCGTCGGGTCCCAGCATGGCGGCCCGGTCCAGGCCGAGCGCGTCCGCGAGGAAGGCGACGACCGCGCGGCGCTTGCTCGGGCCGTAGTCGTGCTGCTCGTCGGCGAAGTGGGCGTTGCTCACCGCCTCGGGCGCGCCCATGGCGCGGTACACGTCGCGCAGGTAGGGGAACTCCACTTCGGGCGTGTTGCGGGTCCAGTCGCCTCCCACCGAGACCAGGAGCTGCGGGCGCGGCGCCGCGAGGGCGGCGAACTCCACGTTGCTGGTGCGGAGCCGCTTCCCCGACGTGTCCGCAGGGACGTCATGGATGGGGAGGCCCGACTCGCAGTCGCAGCCGCCGAAGAAGTGGGCGGAGACCATGACCACCGGGGCGCACACGTGGATGCGCGGGTCGAGGGCCGTGGCGAGGAAGGTCTGGGTGCCGCCGCCGGAGGAGCCGGTCATGGCCACGCGGTCCGGGTCCACGTCGAGGTGCTCTAGGGCGGCGTCCAGGATCCGCATGGAGTTGAAGGTCTGCAGCGCCGTGGTCTCGGGGCGGCGGTGGGTGACCTGGTGGGACTCGCCCCAGCCCATCATGTCCCAGGTGATGACGACCGCGCCGCCGCGGGCGAGGAGCCCCGCGAGGCGCTGGACGTCCCCCTGGAAGCGGCCCTCGGGATCCGTGTCCGTGCCGCGGAAGTGCCCATGGCTCCGCAGGACCAGGGGGCGCGGGCCCTCGCCGGCCGCGGGCTGGTAGACGTTGGCGTGCACGAACAGGCCCGGCATGGTCTCGAAGCGCACGTTCGACACGGCGTAGCCGTCCAGCGTCCGCTGGCCTGTGGTCTCGACGCCCACCTCTCCAGCCGCGGGGAACGGGTCCAGCCGGAGGGTCCGCGCCAGGTGGCGGCGGATGCGCCCGGACCGCGCCTCCCAGGAGCCCCGGTCCGACCAGGTCCCGCGCGCCTCGGCCAGCGCCCGGGCTCCGACCCCGTCGCCCACGTCGTGGGGTCCGGGCCACGGGTCGTCCTGGGCCGCGGGGGCGGCGCTCAACAGCAGCGCGATCATTCCGG
>CAZEFP010000249.1:0-5627 GCA_964511565.1 uncultured Planctomycetaceae bacterium | reverse complement strand
CCTCATCCCCCCGGTAGGCGAGTCGGTCCGCGTAGGCGTCGAGGTCCATGTAGAGCGCCTGGAGCCGCCGCCCCTCCAGCTCCTCCAGGGCCCCGAGCTCCTCGTTGGCGACCGCCACCGGGCGCTGCTTCAGGGCGCCCGTGGCGCCGAAGCCGCGGGCCACCGGTACGGCGAGGCGCTCGACCCCGTCGGCCTGGGCGCGGCTGGCCATCTTCATGCGCTTGACGAGGGTGCTGGCCTCGAGGCGCGCCAGGATCTCCTGGAACGGGAGCGCGAGCTCGTTGAAGGACTCCACCAGCTCGCGCTGCGCCTCAACCGCCTTGGCGAGCTGCTGCGCCGTCATGCTCCGGGTGCTCTCCTCCTTGACCGGCTCCTCGTCCGCAGAGGGCGGCGCGTCGTCGCCGCCACCCGCTCCGGGCACCGTCGTCCCCACGAGGCCCAGGGAGCCTGGACCGCTGGACGCCTCGGAAGCCGCGGGCTCCGTGGCCGGCGACTCCTCGCCCTCCGCGAGGCTCGACTCCACGTCGAGGATGTTCGGCGTCGGGTCGAAGGGTGATTCCTCCGGCTCGGCCTTGGCCTCCGAAGGGTCGCCCGCCTCGGGAGTCGCCCCGCCGCTCCCGCCCGCGCGGACCACGCCCGCGGCGCTGGTCTCCCGCCCGCCGGGCGTGTCCGCGGTGGCCGCGGCCTTGGCGGCGCTGGCGAGCAGCTTCGAGACGACCTCCATGTCGTCCTCGGCGAGCTCCTGCAACCCGTCCCGGGCCGCCGTCCACAGCTCGAGGTCCGCCACCTCGACGGACTCGTTGAGCGCCGCCTCGTCGAGGAGCTCTCCCCCCTCGGCGACCAGCGCCCCGAGCCGCGAACGATTGCGCCGCTCCGCGGCGACCTGGTCCTCGAGCATGGCCTGGACCTCGGCGGTCCCCAGCTCCGCGTCCCTCATGGCCAGCAGCGTCTCGTTGGTGGCCAGGAGTTCGAGCTCGCGGTCTCGCACCTCCGCGGCCTGCTCGACCCAGGTGTCGAATCGCCGGCTCACCCACTTCAGGTGCTCCGCCTCGTCCATGACCCGTACGCGGACCGGCGCGGAGTAGACCCGCTCCCTCCCCGGAAGGAGGTCCACCGCCCACGCCCGCAGCTCGATGGGCCCCGGCTCGATGCCGAGGTCCGCGGGACGCAAGGTCGCGAAGGCCTCCGCCCGCGGCTCCCCCGGCCCCTGGGCCAGCAGCACCTTCTCGCCGAGGGAGCGCGGCGCCTCATCGAGGCCCGTGGAGGGTTCGAACCACTCGAGCCCGCAGCGGTCCACCCCGAGGTCGTCCACGGCCAGCACGTCGAAGATGAGGGCGCCGCCCTCGAGCAGCACGGGGTCTGGCTCGAGGCCGATCATGGAGACCTCGGGCGCCGCGTCCTCCACCGGGCGCACGGAGAAGCGGAAGGAGCGCGGACTCTCCAGGCCAAACCGGTCGACCCACTCGAGCTCCCGGACCACGGACTCGCCCGCGACGTCGCAGGGCACGGGCGCTGCCTCGAGGCGCAGAGCGAAGGGGTCATCCCCGGCGCCCGCGAGCCGCGACTCCCGGCTCAGCTCCAGCTCGAGGCGCACCGTGCTCCCCACCACCGCCGAGAGCGCGCCGCCGCTGACGTCGCGGTCGAGCGGCTTCGGCAGCCGCAGGTAGTCGGGGAGCTGGACCCTCGCCGTCGCGGCCACGACCTCCGGTCGGGAGAGCGGCGTGAGCGTGACCTCCTGGCGCAGGTCACCGATCACCAGGAGCGCCTCCTGCTCCAGGGCGAGGGGCGGCACCTCGAGGGTGTACGAGCCCCCGTCCACCGCCGCGTGGACCGTCCCCCGCTCGAGGCGCAGCTCGGCGCGCTCCGGCCGCCAGCGGGAGTCGCTGGCCAGTTCGATCCCCACAGGCCGTGCCTCCTGGACCGGCACCACCCACCGATCCTGCGCGCCTTCCACGCGGGTGAAGGTGAAGCGCTCCGCCCCGCCGAAGGGCTGCGACCAGCGCTCAAGTGCGTTGAGGCCGACCTCGGGGAAGCGGACGAAGAGCGCGAGGATCCCCGCCGCGGGGAGAATGAGCCAGCGAGTCAGGACCCCGTGCCGCGAGGGCGGCAGCGCGTGTCCCAGGGTGCCGTCGCCCAGGTCCCGCTCACCGCGACCGATCGCGGCCCGCACGAGTTCGGGGCTCCGGCGGAACTCCTCGGGATCCGCGGCGAGCTCGAGGACGCCGAGCAGGCGGTCCCCGGTGCGCGGGTCCCGGACGGCCACCTCGCGAGCGATGGCACCCGGTGATCGGTGGCGCAGGACCCAGCGCGAGAACGTCCTGGGGAGCGCGGCCAGGACGCAGGAGAGGGCGCCGCCGAGGAGCGCCGCGCGCAGGAGCGAGGGGGTGTCGAAGAGCCGATCGATCCCGGCCGCGAGCAGGAACGAGACCGCGGCCACGAGGAGGCAGAGGGCCGCTGCCTCCCACAGCTTCTCACGCCGCATGCGCGCACGAAACGCGCGCAGCGAGCGGTGGATCCCCTCGGGGACGGGCGGGGCGCTGGGAGCAGGGGGCATGGGGGTCGCGGCGGGGCCGGCCGTCGATCGATGGAGCTCTCCCATTACACCCTCCCCGCTGCCTTCCGGCCGATCCAGAGCGCCGCCATCAGCGCCGCCGCCACCGCGCCGAAGAGAGGGTGGCCCCAGAGCCTCACCCGGCTCACCTGGGGCGGGGGCGTGGGCAGCTCCGCGAGCCGCGCGCCGATCGCGCCCCCGGACAGCTCTTCGAGCACCTCCCCCCCGCTGATCCGCGCGATCTCGGCCAGGACGTCGGGGCGCGCGGGCCGCCCCACCTGCTCACGCGGGCGGGCGGTCACCGCGATCTCGGCCTCGAGGCTGGCGCCGGTCTCCTCGCATTTCAGCGACACCTGATAGCGCCCGCCCTCCTCGGGCCGCCAGGTCGCGGAGTACAAGCCCCACGCGGCGTCGCCGTCGGCGCGGGGCGGCTGCGTGAAGCGCACGCGCTCGACCGCCCCCGAGGGTGCCTCGACCCGCGCCGTCACCGAGGCGCCGTCCACCGGTCCGCCACCGGCGGCGTCCATCACGTTGACGTTGAGGGCCACCGTGGTCCTGGCCTTCGGCCTGTCGGGCGCGAAGAAGAGGCGCATGGACTCGCCGACGTTCATGTTGCGCTGGTAGGCCATCCAGCGGATCACCTGGCCCCAGAAGCGGTAGTGGTAGAGGTCCTCGAAGCCCTCTCGCCAGCGCCACGCGCCGTCCGTCCCCATGAAGAGCACCTTCCCCGTGCGGGCCGTGCGCGTGACAAGAAGCTGCCGCCGCCCGGTGCTGCCCACGCTCTCCGGGTGGACCGCGAGGACCTGAGCCCCGGCGCGCGCACGCTCGACGGCGGCGAACCACTGGAAGCCGGGGAGCTCGGACCAGAGGTACGCGTTGGCCGTCGAGTCCGGGACGAGCCGCGTGAGGCCGCTCTGCAGGCCCGTGGACGTCAGGCGCAGCCGCGCCGGGGTGGCGACGCCGTAGCCCCTGGGCCGGGACGGGTCCAGCTCCACGGGATACAGCTCCCCGAGCGCGGTCCCCTGGAGCTCCAGGTGGCCGCCGCCGAAGCCCGGCATCAGGATCAGCCCGCCGGCCTGATCCTTGACCACGCCCGCGATGCTCTCGCACTGCTCCGCGGTCAGGCCGTCCGCACCGAGTCCGACGTCGCCGATGAAGATCACGTCGTACTCCCCGAGCGCCTCCTTGGGAGGGAAGGCCTCGAGGTAGTTGGGGCCGCCGCCTCTGCCGGGCATGCCCGGGAGCGTCAGGTAGCAGTCGACCTCAACGCCCGGATCCCGGACGAGGGCGTTCCTCAGGTAGCGGTACTCCCAGCGCGGGAACCCCTCCACCAGCAGCACGTCGAGGGACTCCTCCCGCACGTCGAGCTCGATGGTCCGGGTGTTGTTCTCCAGGTCGAGCTCGCCGGGGACCGGCTCCACGGTGACCGTCAGCGACACGCGGCCCGGCTCGGTGGGCAGGTACTCCAGGGTCTCGGTGGTGACCCGTCGCGCACCCAGCGCGATCCCGCGGGACTCCACGGTTCCGTCCGGGCCGCTGAGGGTGAGACGCGAGGGCACCTCACGGGGCATGGCGCTCTCGATGGACACCGGGATCTCGAGCCGGCGGCCGACGATCGCGAAGGCCGGGGGTTCGACCGGTTCGAGGGACACGTCTGGCTGCTGGTCCTGGCTCCCCACGCTGGAGGTGAAGATGGGGACGTCCGCGAGGCGGTATCGAACAGCCGCCTCGAAGGGGCTCTCCCCCTCCGTCCAGTCGCCGTCCGAGACGAGGAGCACGGCCCGCAGCGAGGGGTCCTCGAGGAGACGATCCAGGGGACCGGCGAGGTCGGTCCCGCGCTCCGCCACGGGCCCCTCCCCGTCGGCCGGCTCGACGGTCGCGGACAGCGGCGTGACCACCAGGTCGAAGCGGCCCCCCGCGGTGGCGTCGGGGCCCGGCCCGCCGCTCGCCCCCAGCTCCTCGACCACCACCGCCAGGGCGTCGGCCCGGGACACGAGCGCTCCACCCGCTGGCACGTCCACCGTGCCCATGCTCCTGGAGTCATCCCACAGCACCGCCACCGAGGCCCTCTCCGCCGGCGTCTCACTGCGGACCCACTCCGGCCCGAGCAGGGCGAAGAGCACGAGCGCGATCAGCGTCGTCCGGATGACCTCCACCACCAGCACGGAGGGCCGGGCGCCGCTGCGGCGCCACGCACGCACGCCGAAGGCGCCAGCCACCGCCACGAGCCCCACGCACCCGCCCACCAGGAGCGCGTCCGTCACCTGGAGCTGCAAGCCGGAAGAGACGTTCACTCCGCGTCCTCCCTGGGCGGGCTGCCCTCGGGGCTGCAGAGCAAGAGCTCGGCGAGCAGCGCGCCCAGCACGAGGAAGAGGAAGATGCGCCAGACCTCGTCGAGGAGGGAGCCGCCCTCCGCCGCCGCGCGAGTGGTCGTCACGACGACATCGAGGGGGGCGAGGCTCTCCACCAGGACGCTCTCGGGGCGCGCGGGGGAGGCGTCCTCCGAGAGCGGGCGATTGAGGGCGACGAAGACCTCTCCGTCGGTGAGCACGCCGGCGCGGCGCCCGCGCTCGGCGAGCGAGTCCGTACGCCCGCTCGCGGCCACGGACCAGCGCTCCTCCAGCCACCTTTCGTTGTCGCTGGCGACCTGCTGTTCCTCCGACCCGAGCGCCGAGGAGGCCTGATCGAGGGCGCGGTGCACGAGCGCCCTGAAGACGATGCCCTGGGACGCCAGGTCGCTGGAGCGCTTGAGCTGGTCCGCCTTTCCCGGCTACGAGAACGTTGTCGACGAGTAGGGGGGTCCGGTCTCGCCGCTATTCGACCTCGATGCGGAACGGGCCGTCGGGATCCAAGCCGTCCGGCCCTTCCTCGTCCTCTCGACTGGCGGCGACGACCTCCTCGATCAAGGCTCCCCAGCCGGCGGCCACCTCGTACACCGCTCGGGCCCAATGGAGCGCCGCCCTTCTCATCCCGGCCCGGACGGGCTTGCGCTCGCGAATTCGCTCGTAACGATCCACGTCAGTCCTCCAGGCCGAACGATACGCGCAGCTCGCTCTCGGCGAGCTTGGCCCGGCGT
>CAZEFP010000248.1:0-5630 GCA_964511565.1 uncultured Planctomycetaceae bacterium | reverse complement strand
CCCGAGGGCGAAGGGCACGACTTCCGGTGGTCCCCGACCCTCGCCCCCTTCGCCCCCCACCGAGACCAGGTGCTGGTGCTGGGCAACCTGCTCCACCGCGCGAGCCGGGCCGGAGAGGGCCACTACGTCAAGACCACCGCCTGGCTGTCCGGCGCACCCGTGCGCCGCACCGGCGGCCGCGACCTTCGGGTCGGGACCTCCATCGACCAGGTGATCGCGGCACGACACGCGGGCCAAACCCCCATTCACTCCCTGGTCCTTGGCATCGAGCCCGTCCGGAACCGGGTCGACATGGGCTACAGCACCGTCTACGGCGCGAACATCTCGTGGAGGACACCGACCCAGCCTGCGCCGCGTGAGATCGACCCCCGTCGGGCCTTCGCCCGGCTCACCCGCTGGAACGGAGCCGTGGCCAACTCGGCGGAGCCAGGGGCTCTGGATCTCGTGCTCGAGGAGGCCAGGGGGCTCAGCCGCCGCCTGGGGGGAGCGGACCGAGCGAAGCTCGAGGAGTATCTGGAGAGCGTCCGGGAGCTGGAAGCGCGCCTAGGGCGCCTCGCCGCCGCCGAGGCCGCCGCCCTCGAGGCCCCCCGGGGCCTAGAGCGCTCCGGGGATCATCTGCCCGGCTTCCAGGACCGGGTCCGGCTGATGCTGGACATCATCTTCGAGGCGCTGCGCACCGACAGCACGAGGGTCGCGACCCTGATGTTCGGCAACTCGGTCTCCGGCCAGAGCTTCTCCTTCCTCGAGGGCGTCGAGGGCGGGCACCACTCCCTCTCCCACCATGAGCGCAAGCCAGAGCGGATGGATCAGTACGCCAGGATCAACCGCTGGCACGCGGAGCAGGCGGCGTACCTGGTCGGGCGCCTCGCAGCGCACTCCGAGGGCGTGGGGACCCTGCTCGACCGGACCGTCGTGCAGTTCGGCTCCGGAATCGCCGACGGGAATCGACACCAGCCCGACGACCTCCCGCTGCTGATCGCCGGCGGCCCCTGGCGGGGCGGGCGCCATGTCCGGCAGGCGAAGCCCACTCCGCTTTGCAACTTCTATGCGAGCCTCGTCGGAGCGATCGATGGGCAGCCCACCCCGTTCGGGGACAGCCAAGAGCCCCTCCGTGGACTCTGATCGCCAGAACGTGACCCTGGCCCGAAGGAGCTCGGCGAGGAGCAGCGGCGCCCATCCCCGAGCGATCGAAAGAAGCGGCGACTTCTCCGTCACGATGGTGCGGCCGCCTCTCTTCTCGGCGGGGGACGCGTCCGAGTCTCTTTTGAGCGGACGCGCCAGCGCTGCCGGTCTGCCCCCGCGCTCGCCTCAAGGGCCTGCGGGGTTCCGGGAAGATCCCCTGCCAGCCCTGGGGCGAGCACCTTCTCCCCTGCTCGAAGGTGGGACTCGCCGCCCCATGACGACCCCCGACCAACTCCGCGACCTCGCGCTACAGCTGCTCGGCCCGGGGACCGCCGCTGCCCTGGCCGATTGGGAGTACGCCTCGAACTACGATGCCCTGAGGTCGACGGGGACTGCCGCTGAGGACGCACTGCTCAGCCTCGCCTTCACGGTCAGCAAGCGCGACAGGGCGGTCCAGGGCGAGTTCCTCTCCTACTTCAAGGGCCTGCTCTTCGGCCAGACCAGCACCGACATTGGAGAGGGTCCGAGCGCCAAGCCCTCCCGGGGCGGCGACACCGACCTGATGCAGTCCGTCGTTGGGGACCTGCTCCCTGGCTTCCATTCGCTCTACTTCAACTCGAAGGCCCAGTTCCTCTCACTCCTCCAGCAGCGCCTCCGCTGGAAGCGCCTCGACCGACTGAAGACCCTGGGGCCTGTTCCCCATTCTCTACCCGGGGAGCTGGACCAACTGGCGCTGGAGACCGACGCGGGAGACGGCCCATCGACCCCGCTGACCGAGCTCATCCAGTACGAGTCAGAGGCACGCATCGTCCGGACCATTCGCGCCCTCCCGGACGGTGACAGCCGCCTGATCCGCGCCATGATCGACGGCGAACCCAGGGGCGCGCTGATCGAGGAGCTCGGTGTCTCCCCCGAGGCGCTCCGGCAGCGCCTGCGCCGGGCTCGGCTCGCTTTCGAGAAGGCGCTGAAGGCAGGACCGCCCGACGAAGGAGACGAGGCGTGAGCCGCGATCTGGATCCTTCGGCGCCCCCCGATGACGCGGCGCCCCCTGGTGATCCCGGCGCCATCCAGCGGGCCTCCCTTGCCCTGGAGTCGATCCTCGCCAAGGAGAGTCAGACAGGTCAGCTCGACCCGGTGGCGGCCCTCCGCCAACTCGATCCCGCAGCAAGGGGGGAGCTGGAGGCGATGCTCGAGGACCTCCACCGGCTCCGGAGGCACCGCGACTCGTTGGGGTCCATCCCCTCGCAGGGGGACCTGCTGGGCCGCTATCGCCTCCTGGAGGAGATCGGCCGCGGGAGCACCAGCACGGTCTGGCGCGCCCTGGACGAGTCCATCCAGCGCCACGTGGCCGTCAAGATCCTCCTCCCCGAGCTCGGCCTCTCCGAGACCCAGCTCACGCGCTTCAAGCGCGAGTCGACCATCGCGGGCAGCATCTCCCACCCTTCCGTCCTGGCTCTGCACGATGTCGGCTTCCATCGCGGTGTGCACTTCATCGTGACCGAGTACGTCGAGGACGGGCGGACCCTCACCGACGTCCTCGCCGACGAGCGCAAGGCGCTACCCCAGCTGGCGAACCGCTCTGCCGCACGGCTCCTGCTGCAGATCGCCCGGGGCCTGGCGGAGCTGCACTCCGCGGGCATCATCCACCGGGACCTCAAGCCCGCCAACATCCTCATCCGCCCCTCGGGCGAGCCGATCATCGCTGACCTCGGCCTCGCCACGCTAGGGGTCAAGGATTCATTGATGACCTCGAGGAGCGGCGCCGGCACGCCGTTCTACAGGTCACCGGAGCAGGTGGGCGAGTCGGCGGATCTCGACAGCAGATCGGATGTCTTCAGCTTCGGGGTCACGATGTACGAACTCCTGGTCGGCCGGCGGCCCTTCGAGGGCACCTCCACCCAGCTGGTCAACGATCAGATCCTCCATCTCGACCCCGTCGCGCCTCGGCAGCTGCGGCCCGAGATCCCCAGGGATCTCGAGACCATCTGCTTGCACGCCCTCGAGAAGGACCCCGTGCGTCGCTATTCCGATGCCGCGGCCCTCGCCGAGGACCTCGATCGCTTCCTCCACCACCAACCCATCCTGGCTCGCCCGGCCAGCGCGGTTCGAAAGCTCGGCAAGCTCGTCCGCAGGCGCCCCGTGGTGACCATGGCGGTCCTCTCCACGGGCGCCATCGGCATCATCTCCTCCTACTCCTGGTTCAACCTCGAGGCACAACGGAAGGAGCTGAACCAGAACAACTGGGCCCTGGCCAGGTCTCAGGTCGCAGTGGATGCCACCCTCGCCACTGCCGAGAACCTCCTCTCCAGCCTCGCCCCAGGGTCCGCCATTGACCGCTCCGAGTCCCTGGCCCTGGTCGAGGCCATGGCGGCCTCCGCAAGAGACCAGGGGATCCTGAGGCCAATGGCCGCTGCCAGGCAGTTCCTTGCGGCGGGTAACTTTGGACTGCGCTTCGGCCACACTCACGCGGCCGTGGACATCTTCCTGCAGAGCTGCAACCGTGCCAAGGCGGCCAGCGAGCTCGGCATGGAGGGCGCCCACGATGTCCTGCTGAGAGCCAGACTGCAGCACCTGCGGGCACTCCGGCTGAGCAGACTTCGAGAAGAAGCCACTCAATTTGGCGACGCCTACATCGCCGAACTCGACGGTACCGAGCCGCCGTACCTGCGCTGCCGATTCCTTCTCGAGACCATCAACGCCCACTCCCTTCTCCAGGAGGCCTCGGACATCGAACGTATCGAGTCCGAACACGGCGATGTGGTCGCCATGGCCACGGGGCTCATCGCGGATCTACGGGAAGAGAAAGGAGCGGCGGCGGCCCACGACCGCCTCGCCCTGAGCCGGAGCCTCGGAAGCTACCTACACCACCGTCACCGATACACGGAGGCCTTCGACGTCATCGAGGCGACCTTCGTGGAGCTCCGGGACCGCCATGGACTCTATGACTACCGGACCCTGGCGGCCGGCACCCAGCTTGCGAGAACCCTGAACTGGGGGCTCCTCTACGAGCTTCGCGAGACCGATTGGACCCGCCTGGAACTCGCTCAGTTGCTCCTTCCGGCCGCCGAAGAGGTCCTCGGTACCGACTCGAGGACGACCATCGTGACGCGGTGGATCCTGGCCGAGTCGCTCTTGCACGATGGCCGCAGCGCAGAGGCGCTGGACCACTATCGCGCCGTCCAGGCCGCCTTCGCCCAATGGGAGCGGCCCGACAGCCCGGCCATGCAGTCCCTCGAGACCGCCATCGCCGTGACCTTGAACTCCCTCGGCCACAGCGAGGAAGCCGAGGTGATCTACCGCAAGATGGCCGCGGCCTACGCGGAGGCTCTCGGCCCCGAACACCACGACGCCATCATCCCTCGCCGCGGCCTGGCCGAGGCCTTCAGGAACCAGGGCCGACTCGAGGAGGCCGACGAGGAGTTCAGGTGGCAGCTCGCGGCGCTCATGCGGCAGGAGGACTCGATCGGGCGGAGCTCCGCGGTGACGACCGCGTTCTACATCCTCGAACTCAGCATCTGTCGTGGAAGGGCGGATGAGGTCCGCGGCTACATGGATCTGATCCGGGACCTGAGCGACGGGCACGAGAGCCTCGAGTCCAAGTGGGGCTTCGCCATGGACGAACGCCTGCCACTGGCCGCGGAGATGGTTCACGTGGCTCAGACCGTGGGCTTCGCCGAGGCCGCGGAGTATGGCGAGCAGATCCTCTCCACCCTCGATCCAGGCGATGAGATCGACAAGGCCGCGCACCTCCCGCTCGAGAGGGCGCTCTGCGTGCGCTTGGCGGCGGGGCTCGACGTCCCCACCTACCAGTGGACGCAAACACCGCACGGCCTGATCTGGATCTCGCTGCGCCAGGCGGGGAACCTGGAGGGCGCAGCGGAATACGCCGAGACCCATCGGGACCGGATCTGGCAGACCTTCCGGGCCCTTCGACGGGCCACGGGCAGCCCGATGTGGCTCCTGGCAGAAGCGCTGGCCCAGCTACAATCGGGCGACGAGCCTCCCCCGCTGTCCCCCACGGAGGAGGAGCTGTTCAAGGCCGCCATGGGCGCCGAGGACGCAGGAACCGGGCGCTAGCGCGGCGCTGGACCGCCCTGCCCCGCCATTCATCCTCCCGCTCACCCCTCGGACGGGGCCGCCCCGCCATGAAGCTCCTCTTGCCCCTCGCCGCCCTCCTCGTCGCTGCCTGCGCCGCCACGGGCGAGACCCCCGCCGACCAGCGCGCCAACATCGACCGGCGGACCGAGGAGGTGCTGGCGCGCCTCTACCAGGAGTCCCCCGCCGCCGAGAAGCAGGTCTCCGAGATCAAGGCTGAGGCCTCTCGCCAGGTCGAACAGGTCAAGCGTGAAGCATCTGAGCTCTTGCACGCCGCGCAGGAGCGCGCGGTGGCGACCGGCCGGGACTGGTCGCATGTGAGTGAGCAGTACAAGCAGGCCATCCGTGCTTCGTTTGAAAAAGGCGAGGGCAGGGGCAAGTTGAAAATCTGGCAGGATGGGTGCCGCAAGTAT
>CAZEFP010000247.1:0-5631 GCA_964511565.1 uncultured Planctomycetaceae bacterium | reverse complement strand
CCGCAGGAGCTGCGGCCGCGGCCGGCGCGGCGGCCCCTGCTCCGGTGACCAGGTGGAAGATCACCTCTCCCACGGGCACCGTGGCGCCCTCGTCCACGAGGCGGCTGGAGATGGTCCCCGCAGCGGGCGCGGGCACCTCGACCGTTGCCTTGTCCGTCATGACCTCGACCACGGGCTGGTGCTCCTCCACGGAGGCGCCCTCGTCGACGAGCCACTGAACGATCTCGCCCTCGGCGATGCCCTCCCCGATGTCGGGGAGCTTGAACTCGATGGTCTGTCCCCCCGCGGCCGCCGCGGGAGCAGCGGCCTCGGCGGGAGCCGCGGCCGGCGCAGCCGCGGGCGCCCCTGCGGCGCCGTCCTCGAGGTGGAAGATGACGTTGCCCACGGGCACGGTGTCACCTTCACCTGCGAGGTGCTTGACGACGGTACCGGCGGCGGGCGCGGGCACCTCGACGGTGGCCTTGTCCGTCATCACCTCGACGACGGGCTGGTGCTCCTCAACGGCGGTGCCCTCGGCGACCAGCCACTGGACAATTTCGCCCTCAGCGATGCCTTCGCCGATATCGGGCAGCTTGAACTCGATCATTGGATTAAGGGGGGAAGCGCGGTGTGTCTGGCGGTCGAGGCTGAAGCTCAGAAGTCGTAGACCGCTTCGATCGCGTCGAGGACGCGGCGATCGTCGGGAAGGTAGTGGTGCTCGAGGGTGTTGGGGAACGGGGTGTCGAAGCCCGTGACGCGGCGGACCGGCGCCTCCATGTACTCGATGCAATGTTCTGCGATCAGCGCGCTGATCTCTGCGCCGTACCCGCAGAAACGGGGCGCCTCGTGGACGACCACGACCCTGCCGGTCTGCTTGGCGGCCTCGAGGACGCCCTCCTCATCGAGGGGCATCAGCGTCCGGAGGTCGACGACCAGGCACTCGATTCCGCGCTGCTCGGCGGCCTGCGCCGCGGCGCGCTCCACCACGGGGACCATCGCCCCGTAGCAGTAGATCGTCACGTCGCCGCCCTGTCGGACGGTCCGCAGGGTCGAGAGGTCGACGGTGTACTCGCCCTCGGGGACCTCCCCCTTGACCGCACGGTAGAGGGCCTTGGGCTCCATGAAGAGCACCGGGTCGGGGTCCTGAATGGACGCGATGAGCAGGCCCTTCGCGTCGTGGGGCGTGGAGGGGATCACGACCTTGAGCCCGGCGGTGTGGGCGAAGTACGCCTCGCCCGACTGGCTGTGGTACAGCCCGCCGCGGATCCCGCCGCCGTAGGGCGTACGGATCACCATCGGCGCGGTGTACTGGCCGCCCGAGCGGTAGCGCAGCTTGGCCGCCTCGCTGACGATCTGGTCGAAGGCCGGGAAGATGAAGTCCTGGAACTGGATCTCGGCCACCGGACGGAGGCCGTTCATCGCCATCCCGACCGCGGTCCCGATGATCCCGTCCTCGGAGAGCGGGGTGTCGAAGCAGCGGCTCGCGCCGAAGTCAGCCGTGAGCCCCTCGGTCGCAAGGAACACGCCGCCCTTGGGGCCGACGTCCTCTCCAAAGACGACGACCGAGTCGTCCGCCTTCATGACGGTGCGGAGACCGTCGTTGACCGCTTGAATGAGAGTTAGGTTCGCCATGTCGAATGGGTGCAGGCGCGCGTGAGGACCGAGAGAGGGGCAGTGCGGGGATCAGAGCGGGAACTCGCCGTCGCCGGCGTCAGCCTCGCCGCGGCGCTGGGACAGGTCGAAGAGGAACTCGCCCTGCTTGCGGATGTGATTCGGGACCTCCGCGAAGACGTCGCTGAAGATGGTCTCCAGCCCGGGCGCGGCGGTCGCCTCGGCGGCCTTGGCCGCGCGGTCGATCTCCGCGAGGGTCTCGGCGCGCATGGCCTCGTCCTCCTCCGCGGTGAGCAGGCCCTTGCGCTCGAGGTAGCGGCGGAGGCGGTCGACGGGGTCCTTCTGCTTCCACTCCTCGACGAGCTCGGCGGGGACGTACTTGGTGGGATCGTCGGAGGTGGAGTGGCCCCCCATCCGGAAGGTGACCGCCTCGATGAGCGTGGGCCCTTCCCCGCGGCGGGCGCGCTCGGCGGCCTCGAGGACGGCCTGGCGGACCGCGAAGAGGTCGTTGCCGTCCACCGTGGCGTGGGGCATCCCGTAGGCCTCGGCCTTGACCGCGTAGCCGTCGCTCGCCGTCTGGTGATCCGAGGGGCAGGAGATGGCGTAGCCGTTGTTCTGGCAGAGGAAGACCACCGGCGCCTTCCAGACCGCCGCGAAGTTCATGCCGCTGTGGAACCCGAGACTCGAAGTTCCTCCGTCGCCGAAGCTGACCAGGTGAACGGTGTCTTCACCGCGCAGCCTGGAGGCGTGCGCCGCCCCCACCGCGTGGGGCAGGTGCGTGCCGATCGGCGAGCTGATGCTGTAGAAGTGGATCGGCTCGACGAAGGAGAAGTGCACGGGCATCTGGCGGCCCTTCGCGCTGTCCTCGGCGTTGCCGAACATGTTGTGCATCATCTCCACGGCGGGGATGCCGTGGTAGAGCGCCATGCCGAAGTCCCTGTAGCTCGGGAAGATCCAGTCGCTCTTGCGGAGGGCGCTGGCGGCCCCGACCTGGGTGGCCTCGATCCCGAGGTTTGGGATCGAGAAGCCAATCCGGCCGGCCCGCTGGAGCTTCAGGCAGATCTCGTCGAAGGACCGCACGAGCAGCATCGTGCGATAGCAATGGAGGAGCTCCTCGTCGGAGAGGTCGGCCTCGAAACCCTTCTTCGTGGCGCCGTCGGGCGCCAGCACGGTGAGCATGTCAGTCATGGTCCATCTTGGAAGCAGGGGGAAGGCGGCGGTCAGCTCTTGCGGCCCCGGCGCGCGTTGACGAGGCGCGCCGCGAAGAACTCTCCGGCCTTGTAGCTGGAGCGGACGAGCGGGCCCGAGGCCACGTAGAGGAAGCCCATGGCGCGAGCCTCGACTTCGAGCTCCTTGAAGCGCTCCGGGGTCACGTAGTCGCGGACCGGCGCGTGGTTGGGCGAGGGCCTCAGGTACTGCCCGAGGGTCAGGAAGTCGACCCCCGCCTCGCGCAGCAGGCCGATGGCGTCCTCCAGCTCGGCGTGGGACTCTCCCAGGCCGACCATGAGGGACGACTTGGTGAAGACGTCGGGGTCGTGATCCTTGGCCTGGCGGAGGACGTCCAGGGAGCGCTCGTAGCTGCAGCGGGGGTCACGGATCTTGCGCTGGAGCCGCGGGACCACCTCGACGTTGTGGGCCAGCACGTCGGGGCGCGCCGCCATCAGCGTCTCGAGCTGCGTGTCGACGTAGTCGGGGATCAGCACCTCGACCACCGTCCGCTCGGCGTGGGCGCGGATCGAGCGGATGCACTCGGCGTAGTGACCTGCCCCCCCGTCGGGGAGGTCGTCGCGGTCCACGCTGGTCACCACCACGTAGTCCAGGTCCATCTCGCCGATGGCACGGCCCACGTGGCCGGGCTCCTCGGGATCGGGGGGCGCGGCGCGGTCGACCGTCTTCACGGCGCAGAACCGGCAGCGCCGGGTGCACTCGTCCCCCAGCACCATGATCGTCATGGTGGCGTGATCGCCCTTCCAGCACTCCCCGATGTTGGGGCAGCGCGCCTCCTCACAGACCGTGTTGAGCTTCAGGTCCCGGGTCAGGCTCTTCAGCTTGCTGTAGCCCTCGCCTCCGGGGAGGGGGACCTTCAGCCACGGGGGCTTCGGCGATCGCCGGACCTTCTCCGCTCCGGCACCTTCGGGCGCCGAGGGGCCGGCCTGGCCGGGAGCTTTGGGTTCGAGGGACGTCATCTGGGCGGCGAATTGGGCGCGAGAGAATAACAGAAGGCGCCGCCCTCCGTCGGCGGCGGACCTCCTCTGTCGCACCTCCAACGCGAGGAATCGACCCCCGGACCGGAATCCAAGCCGAAGGGGCCGCCAGGGGGGTCTCGTGCCGCGCCCTCAGCGCCAGCCGCGGCGCCCCAGGAGGGTCCAGACGACGCTCGAGACCTCATCCTCGTCGACCTTCCCGCTCCCGTCCATGTCCCAGCGTGTCCGGAAGTCGTCTGGCCCCGACTCCACGCCCCACCTCAGGAGCACCGCCTCCGCCCGCTCGAGCTCGTCTGGCTCGACGATCGAGGAGCGGTCCACGTCGAGCTGGGCGAACAGGAGCGGTCGACGGCGGAGCTCCCGCTTGGTCAGCTGACCGTCCCCATCCGCGTCCAGCCCGGCGCAGATGCTCTCCACCGTGGAGCCGGGCGGCAGGTCCATCCGCGGCCCGCGCCGCCGCGTGGGCCACTCCGTCTCCCTGGGCACCTCGCCGCGGTCCCGACGGCTGGCGAAGCGCGTCGGGTCCAGCTGGCAGAAGCCGTCGTCGTCCCGGTCGAGCAGCCGCCAGTCCTCGTCACGGAGGGTGAACTCCCTCGGGCCGATCGAGCCTCCGCCCGACCGGTCCAGGGCCTCGAAGCGCTCGAGGCCCGCCCGGTCACCGAATCGAAGCTCCCGGAGGGGCCCCGGGTGCCGCGAGAGCTCGTGGAGGTCGAGGCGGTTGTTCCCGTCCAGGTCCAGCGCACCGAACACCGCGCGCTCGGCCTCCTTGCGGTCCAGGCGGCCGTCCTTCTTACGCTCGAACTCGAAGGGGTCGACGCTGTCGAGGAGGCGGGCGAGGTCACCGTCCGGGCTCACCCGCTCCTCGGGGTCGGGGATGGGTTCGGCCTGGATCACCGCGCTCCCGCGGTACTCCTCCGCCGTCCGGGCGAGCTCCGCCAGCGTCACCCTGCCGTCCCCGTCGAGGTCGATGGTCGCCCCCCCCACCTTGGCGATCTCCTCGCCCACGAGGAGCCCGCTGCGGTCCCCGTCCGCGTGGCTGAACAGGCGCCGGGCGGAGGCGGCGGCCGCGATGGACTCCTGGGCGTAGGGCCCCAGCGTCCCGAGGACGTCCCCCTCGACGTCCAGCAGCTTCTCGATCTCCGACCGCATCAACCAGCGCGACTCGGGGTGGCTGACGTCCTTCAGCGGCCGGCCGTCCTCGTCCAACATCTTGTCCAGCGGGAAGCGCTCGGCCCGGAGGACGTAGCCCTCCTGGAGCCCGAGGAGCTGCCCGAGCATCACCGGCTCGGCGCCGTTGGTGACGTCGTTGACGATGACCCCATCCTCGCCGGGAATGAAGGCGTACTTGCGCAGGAAGGGCGGCGTGTACCACTCGCCCACGGCGAGCAGGTCCGAGGCGCCGCCGGACGGGACGATGGAGACCTGCTCCTGCGAGGACGGGTCCGTGACGTCCACCGTCCGCAGGAACGAGTCCTGCTGGCCGTTGTTCTGGGTCCGCTCCTCCACGAAGTACATGTAGTCGCGCTCACGGGTGCGGTCGCCGCCCTGGGGGGACGCCAGCTCCACGTGGCTGCGCAGCACGACGCTGTGATAGACCGCGTTGTCGCGGCGGCGCTCCGCCGCGCCCGGCCGTCGCCGCTCCGACTCGATGAGCTCGAGGTGCGCCGGCTCGGTGGCGTCCACGAGGATCGGCCCTGCCTCCTCGTCACAGACCGCCACCAGCCGCCGGGCGAGGGTCCGCTCGTCCGAGGGCTGCCCGTCGGCGTCCACCGTCGGGCGGCTGTACTGGAACATGACGTCGAGATCCACGGCACCAGCCCCCCCGCCGTCCAGCGCC
>CAZEFP010000246.1:0-5654 GCA_964511565.1 uncultured Planctomycetaceae bacterium | reverse complement strand
GGCTGGACGAAGTTCGACTACGCCCGATGGGGTGCTGCAGCCCTCGCTCACCTGGTCCTCGGGAAGCGCGATACTGCCGGGCTCGTGGTCTTCGACGATGGCATCCGGGCCAAGGTCCCCCCCGGCAACGGCGCTCCCCAGGAGGCCGCCATCCTGCGCTCGCTGGAGGAGGCCACCCCCGGCGGCCCCACGGCCGTCGGCGAGGTCCTGCGCACCCTGGTGCCGCGCATCCGTCGGCGAGGGATCACGGCCGTGTTCTCCGACTTCTTCGACGACATCGACTCCATCCTCGAGGGCATCAAGCGCCTGGTTCACGAGGGACACGAGCCCATCCTGTTCCAGGTGGTCGACCCCCTGGAGACCTCCTTCGACCTCGACGCCCTCGTGAAGCTGGAAGGCCTCGAGGGCGCGGGCAACCTCAAGGTCGACCCCAAGGCCATCCGCGAGGCCTACCTGGAGGAGATCCGGTCCCACACCCGCGAACTCGCCCAGCGAGCTCGCGCGCTCTCGGTCGACTTCGTCCACGTCGTCACCGACGAGCCCCTCGACGCGGTCCTCGCCGCCTACCTCTCCCGCCGCCTCGCGCGGGCCCGGTCAGGCGGCTGACCCCAGAGTTCCCGCCCGCCGGCCCCCGACCTCCCCGCTCCCCGCCCACTGCACCGCCCTCAGAGGCACCCTTGATCGAAGGCTTCCTGAACCCAGGACTCGCGATCGGCGCGACGCTCGCCGCCGTCCCGCTCGTGATCCACCTGCTGAACCGTCAGCGCCACCGCCCCCAGCGGTGGGCGGCGATGCGGTTCGTGCTGGCGGCGTACAGGAAGACGCGGCGCAGGGTCCAGCTGGAGAACCTCCTGCTGCTGCTCCTGCGGATGCTGGCGGTGGCCGCGCTGGCCTTCGCCGTGGCGCGCCCCTTCGCCTCCGGCGACAGCCCGCTGGTCGGGCTCCAGGAGGAGCGGCGGGATCTCGTCCTCGTGATCGACGGCTCCGCTTCGACGGGGTACCGGGCCGAGGTCGAGAGCGTCTTCGACCGCATCAAGGAGCGCGCCGTTGAGCTCCTCGAGGGGCTGGATGACGGTCGTGGGGATCGCGTACGCCTCATCCTCGCCGGCGAGCGGCCGCGGGTGTTCCCATGGACGGACCCCGCCGATGCGCGCTCGATCCTTCAGTCCATCGAGCAGCCCCTCGACGAGGCCCTCGACCTGGCCCTCGCCCTCGGCGAGGTGGCGGCCGTGTTCGAGGAGAGCGCCCAGCGCGGAGCCGGAGGCGGCGCCGAGATCCGACTGCTCACCGACCTCCAGGAGAGCGCGTTCCTCTCGATCGCCTCCACCAGGGACACCGACGGCGGGGAGACCGCGCCGGCCCTGGCCGAGCAGCTCGCTCGCATCGACGCCCTCGACCTCGCGGTCCTGGTCGAGGACCTGGGGCCGAAGGAGCTCACCCCCCCCAACCTGGCGGTGGAGTCGATCCTCGTCCTCGGCGAGGGACCGCGGGCGGGGACGCCGTTCGAGGTGGCCGTGGGGGTCAGCAACCACGGCGAGAGGGAGCTGCTCGCCGAGCGCGTCGCCCTCCAGGTGGGAGGCGCACGCCTGCCCAGCCAACGGGTCGATGTGCCCGCCCGGGGCAAGGCGGAGGCGGTCTTCACCGTCACCCTCGAGGAGCCCGGCTACCACGACATCGTCGCGACCCTCGAAGGAGACCGGCTCGCGGTGGACGACAGCCGCGCCAGGGTCGTGCTCGCGCCCCCGCCCCTGGAGGTGCTCGTGGTCAACGGCGCCCCCGCGGACCGGGTGGAGGAGGACGAGGCGGGATACCTGCTGGCCGTGCTCGAGCCCCCCACCGACGAGCTCGGCGTCGACGGCGACGCGAACAGTCCGTTCCGCGTCCGGACGATCTCGCCCGCCGCGCTCGAGGCCGCGGACTCCCCCATCGAGGAGGCGGACCTGATCGTGCTCGCCAACGTCCCGGCGCTGCCCAGCGCGGCGGTCACTCGCCTCGAGGAGCGAGTCGCCGCAGGCGCAGGCCTCCTGATCACGGCCGGCGACCGCCTCGGGGACCTCGCCGGCTGGAGCGAGGACCTCTTCCGCGCGGATGGGACCGGGCTGCTCCCCGGGGAGCCCGTGCGGCGCGTCTCCGCGGCCGATCGCACGCGCTACTACCGGGTGAGCCAGTTCGACGAGGCGCATCCGGCGCTCACCTTCTTCGGGGACGAGCGCTGGCGCCCGCTGCTGACCGAGGCGCCCTTCTACGACTTCGTCGCCTTCACGCCCTCACCCACCGCCCGGGTGCTGGCCTCCTTCGACGACGCCGCCCGGAGCCCGTTCCTGATGGAGCGCGCCTACGGCGACGGCAAGGTCACGCTCTGGGCCAGCAGTCTCGACCGTGCGTGGAACCGCGTCCCGGACTCGCCGGGGACGTTCGTCCCACTGGTCCTCGAGCTCGTCCAGGACCTGGGGGCGCGCTTCCAGCAGGAGCGCAACCTCGCCGTGGGCAGCGGCCTCGAGCTCGTGGTCGACAGCTTCCCGCGCGGAGCGACGCTGATCTCCCCCTCCGGAGCCCAGCGCCCGATCGAGGGTGACTCCACCGAGCGTCCGGACCGTCGCTGGGCGCTGCCCATGCTCGACGGGAGCTGGATGGAGTCGGTGGGCGTCTACGCCGTGCGGACCGAGGGGGCGCGCGCCGAGCCCGTGGCCGTCCAGCTGGACGCCCGGGAGAGCGACCTCGCCCGCGCCACGGCCCTCGAGGTGGAGGCGATCCACCCTGCCCTGCGGGTCACGACCGTCACCAAGGGCGAGGGGAGCGACGCCCCGGAAGCCGCACCCCGCCAGGGTGAGCTGTGGCGCTGGCTCGCCCTGGCGGCCCTGGTCTTCCTGGTGGCCGAGTCCCTCTGGGGCGCCTGGATCGGCACGCGCCGGAGGACCACGTCATGAGCCCCTTCCTGGCCCTCCTCCAATCCGCCGGCGACGCCGCCGCTCCCGCCAGTGCGACGGCCGGTGACGCGATCCAGGAGACCTGGCGCCTGATGGACCTTCCGGCCCTGTGGGTCGTGGTGCTCATCCTGGTCCCCGGGGCGTTCGGCGTGGCCTATCTCGCGTACTGGAGAGAGTCGATCTCCAAGGGCGCGCGTTGGACCATGGTCACCCTGCGCGCCCTGAGCTTCCTCCTCCTGCTCGCGGTCCTGGCGCGCCCCGTTCACGTGCGCCAGCAGCAGAACGTGATCTCCCCTGAGGTGCTCCTGCTGTTCGACGACTCGGGCTCGATGACCCGGGAGGACCCCTACACCGGAGACCCCGAGGCCCGCGCCGCCCTGCAGGCCCTGACGGGGAAGCCGCCCGAGACGCTCCGACGTACCGACATCGCCCTGGCGGTCCGGGACCGGGTCGAGCAGCTCGCGGTGGACCGCGGCTACATCCCGCGCACGTTCCGCTTCTCCGATGACCTCGAGCCCCTCGCGTCGGGGAGCGGCCTCGACGGAAGGGGGTCCGCGACCGCCATCGGCGACGCGATCCGGGCGGCGCTCGCGGGGCACCGCGGTCGCTACGTGTCCGACGTGGTCCTCGTCAGCGACGGCCGCTCCAACACAGGGTCCGCCATCGAGGAGGCCGTGGGCGCCGCCGGGGTCGCGGGGGTGGCGCTCAACACCGTGGTGGTCGGAGATGATCGGACCGAGGTGAACCTCGCGATCGAGCTGGTGGACTCCCCGAGCTCCGTGCTCGAGGGCGACCAGATCGAGATCGCCGCGCGCGTCTCCGCCCGGGGCACCGAGGGAGGCAGCGTCATCCTGCAGCTCGAGGAGCTCTCGACCACCGGCTCGGACGAGGTCCGGATCGTCACCACCGAGGAGGTGCCCCTGGTGGACTCGGGCGACCGGGTCGTCCTCGTGGCCGGACGTGACGCCCTCGACTACGGCTCCAGCGAGCGGCGCTTCCGCCTCCGCGTCGACCCCCTCGAGGGTGAACGGGTGACGGACGACAACCAGCTCACGCTGTCGGTGACGGTGACCCGGGAGAAGGTCCGCGTGCTCTACGTGGAGGGCTACCCGCGGTACGAGTACCGCTTCCTCAACACCGAGCTGCGCCGCATCGACGACCGGATCGACGTTCAGCTCTACCTGCTCTCGGCGACGCCGGACTTCCAGCAGGATCGGACGCGCGGGCTCCCCTCCCTCACGGCCGTCCCCACCTCACGCGAGGAGCTGCTCGAGAACTACGACGTCATCATCCTCGGGGACATCAACCCCTACGACATCTCCCCGGACCCCGCCCGCGGTGAGGAGTTCGTCCGCTCGCTGTTCGAGTTCGTCGAGCGAGGCGGCGGCCTGTGCGTGATCGCCGGTCAGTACGACATGCCGCGCTCCATCGCCGGCACCGAGTTCGCCGACCTGCTGCCGGTGGAGCTCGACCGCGCAGGGGTCTCCATGCTCGACGTGCCCACCTCGAAGGAGCACCGCTACACCCTGGAGGACCCCGGCGCCCCCCACGAGATCGTCCGGCTGGAGCAGGACCCCGAGACGAACCGAGCGCTCTGGGAGAACGAGCGGGGACTCCGTGGCTTCTACTGGCACTACCCCGTACGCGGCGCCAAGGCGGGCGCCCAGGTGCTGCTCCGCCACCCCACCGCCTCCGTCGCCGGCGGCGGGGAGCGAGACCCGCTGCTGGTCACCGGTTACTTCCCCTCGGGACGCACCCTGTTCCTCGCGGTGGAGGCGACGAACCGCTGGCGATTCCGCTTCGGCTACCGCTACTACGAGGCCTTCTGGCGCAACGCGCTCCGGTGGCTCGCCCTGGGCAGGATGCGCAGCGGCGACCGACGCTTCGAGCTCGAGTCCCTGCGCACCGAGTACGACATCTCCGACCGGGTGACCCTCGAGGCCCGGGTGCTCGACGAGGACTTCCAGCCCAGCGAGGAGCCCTCCCAGGAGGTCCTGCTGCGCACGCCCGACGGCGAGGAGACCGAACTGGTCCTGTCCGGCGTCGAGGGGCGCCCGGGCCTCTACCGCGGCACCTACCAGCCGGAGCGTCCGGGCCGGTACGTCTCCCTGGTCGAGTCCGAGACCGGCGGGGAGCGCGTGCGGACCGAGTTCGACGTCCTCCTCCCCTCGCGGGAGAACGCGGACCCCAGCCCGGACCCCGTACTCCTGGAGCGCCTCGCCGCGCTCACCGGCGGGGTGGCGACCTCGGCGGCGAACCTCGAGGCGATCGAGGAGGCGTTCCCCCCCGACCAGGAGCGCCGCGAGCCCGTTTCGAGCCAGCTCGAGGACGCCTGGGACCGCTGGGCGACCCTGATCCTCGCGCTCTGCCTGCTCGGGTCGGAATGGCTCCTTAGAAAACGGATGGAGCTCATCTAAGAGGACCATGGTGGATCGAGCGGAATCACGGCGGGCCGTACGCGGCGCGGGCAGGCACCTCTTGCTCGCGGCGTGGACCACGTTGTGCCTCTCGTCGGTCGCCCTCTCAGCCCCCTCGCCCCAGGACGAGGCCGACGAGAACTTCCGCCCCCGCGCCTTCCAGCTGTACGACACCCAGGCAGCCCGCGCCCTCGCCAACCAGGCGGCCGACCACGTCGCGGCTGGTCGCTGGTCCGAGGCGATCGTGGGCCTCCAGGCGCTCATCGAGGATCACCGCGGCGAGGTGCTCGGCGCCCAGCGCCCCCGAGCC
>CAZEFP010000245.1:0-5658 GCA_964511565.1 uncultured Planctomycetaceae bacterium | reverse complement strand
GAGCTCGAGACCCTCGACCCCTGGACCGAGCGCGTCCACCGTGCCGGTGCCGTCGCATCCTGGAACGTGGGGCATCGGGATCTCGACCCCGGGCATCCCCCGGCGGACCCAGAGGTCCAGGTGATTGACCGAGATGGCCGCCACGCGCACGCGGGCCTCGCCAGGCCCCGGCTCGGGGACGGGGAGGTCCACCAGTTCGAGGACCTCGGGTCCCCCGTGGCGCGTGACGTGGACCGCGCGCACGTTCAGGACCCCTTGAACTGCGCCTCGCGCTTCTCGACGAAGGCCGAGATGCCCTCCTTGGCGTCGTCGGAGGTGAAGAGCCGCTGCTGCAGCTCACGCTCGAGGGCGAGCCCCGACTCGAGCGGCAGGTCGACGCCGCTCTGAACCGCGCGCTTGATCAGCCCGACGGACATGGGCGCGCGATGGGGCGGGCAGTAGCCGGCCGCCTTCTCGAGGACCGCGTCGAGGAACGCGGCGTCGTCCTCCGCGTCCAGCTGTCCGTTGATCAGCCCGAGCCGCTCGGCCTCGTCGTAGTCGAAGACGGCGCCGCCAGCCATGAGCTCGATGGCCTTGGAGGCCCCCACCGCACGGGCCATGCGCTGCGTGCCGCCGGTACCCGGGAGCACACCGAGCGCCACCTCCGGGAGGCCGCACTTGCCCGAGCCTCGCCGGGCGTAGCGCAGGTCCGCGCTCATGGCGATCTCGAGGCCGCCACCGACGCAGTGTCCGCCCAGCGCCGCGATCACGATCTTCGGAGTGTGCTCCAGGCGGAGCATCGTCTCGTTGGCATGGAGGCAGAAGGCGTACTTGAAGGTCGGCGTCACCGACTCGAGCATCGAGATGTCTGCGCCGGCGCAGAAGAACTTCTCTCCCTCACCGGCCAGCACGATGGCGTGGACGTCCCCGTCGAATCGAGCCCGCAGGATCGCCTCGTCCAGGTCCTTCATCATCTCGAAGGAGTAGCCGTTGGCGGGCGGGTTCGTGAGGGTCAAGAGGGCGACGCCGTCACGGGCGGCGTAGCGCACCTTCCCGTTGGGCATGTCCTCGGCGGACGATTGAAGATCTTCTCGGAGGCTCATGGCGGTTGGTTGTGGGCGAACAGTCTGCCAGATGCGGCCGCGCCATGGACCGGCGACCGACCCAATCGCGCTCCCCCCTCGGGCCTCGACAGACCCTCTCCACGGCACCGATCAATCGATGCTGAGGACGCCGCCCCCGAGGGCTTCCACGACCTCGGTCCAGCGCCGCTTGAGGCCCTTGGAGGAGCCGAAGAGGACCATCTGGATGTCCACGTGCCGGAGTCGCTTCTCGTCGCCCAGCAGGCGCCCCATGAGCTCGACGTTCCAGCGGTCACCGCCGGAGGGCGCGCCGTCCGTGAGGATCACGACGGTGTCCACCTCCGGATTCACCAGCACCGACTCGAGGGCCGTCCAGAGGTCACCGACGCCCTTCAGGCCGCAGCCGCGGAACGCCTTCACGGCCCGCTCCACGTTCTTGGGCGTCGCATCCACCAGCTCTCCCTTCCAGGGCGCGGGGTGCTTGGAGTACGGGATGAGGTCGAAGCGGGCCGTGGGTGGGAGCGCACGGAGGGCCCGGGCGAGCTCCACGTCGACCGCCTCCTTGCGCGGCGCGCCCTTGAAGTCGACCCACATGGAGCCGGACATGTCGACGAGGAACGCCACGCGGTCGCCGCGAATCTTGAGCCCGTAGAGCGCGGTGGTCGTCGGACCATCGTCCGAGGTCGGCCGCCGTTCCGCCGGGGTGATCTTCCCCTCGGGGAGCCCGTCGGCCCAGGCCTTCCAGCGCGTGGCGGAACCCGCGATGGAGAGCCCGGACATCTGGCGCAGGGCGCACACGATGCCCCAGGCCGCGGCCGGCCGGAGCGGCGCCTCCTCGTCGCCCAGGCGCCGAATGAGCAGCCGCGCGCTCTCGCGGTCGGCCCTGGCCCCGAGGACCTCCACCGCCGCCATGAACGGAGCGTGCCCACCTCGCTTGCGCCAGAGGAGCCCCTCGAGGTCGGAGGCGCTCAGGCGATCGGCCGACGTTCGGATGCCCGCAGAGACCAGGACCGGATCGTCGCTCCCGAGCGCGTCCGCGCAGGCCTCCTGTGCCTCGTCCAACCCGATTCCCTCCGCGTCCGAGAAGGCGACCAGCGCAAGGAGCCCGGCGGCCCTCGTGCGGCTGTCCCGGTCCCGCGTCGCCACACGGTCGAGGGCCTTGAGGAGACGCTTTCGGTCGGCGGCGTCGCCCGAGATCGTCGCGGCCTCCGAGAGGGACCGCTGCTCCACGGCGCCCGCGAGGGCCGCGCGGACCTCCGGCTTCTTGTCCTTCAACGCGCGCTCGAAGAGACGAGCCGGCACCTCCCCGGGCATCGTGCCCAGAGCCTGGGCGACCCGGACGCGGCACAAGGGCTTGCGGGAGCCGATCCCGCTGTCCGTCTCGAGGAGCTCCAGCAGCTCCGGGGTCATCGGCGCAGCCCCGAGGCGGAGCTGCGCGGAGTCGGCCACCCTCGAGTTCAGGTCGCTCAACCCCCGATCCAGGACGATGGACCACGCCTCCGGGGTGCCCACATCCGCCAGGGCATCCACCGCCCCGTGCCGGATCCGTGGCTTCGGACTGTCGAGGCCCCGGGCGAGCTTGGATAGGTCCTGGGCCTCAGGAGCGGCCAGGGGGACCACCAGAGCATCGAGGGGGCCGCCTGCTGCGGGCGGAAGCAGGAGGGCGAGTAGCGCCGGGAGGATCGAGGGGGAGCACTTCATCTCGGGGGCCTCACGATAGCCACCGAGGCCCCCCGCAGCCCGATGCACCGGACGGAAGCGCCCCCTGGGCCCCTGGCCGGTGCCCGGCCTCCACGCCCCTACGACCCGGGCGGCGGTCCTGAGCGGTCTCATGATTGGACACCCCCAGCGCCCGGAGGGTCCGCGTTCAGTCCTGGTGATCGGAGACCCGATCACCCCTGTTGCAACGCCCATGCCCTACCCCATCCCCGATCCCGTGGGCGGTCTCCGCCCGGCCGTCTCCCCCGTCTTCGCTGGCGCGGTGGCGCTCGTCATGGCCGGCTGCGGCGGCGAAGGCGAGGTGCTCCCCGCCACGAGCGCCTCCGCTCCCGTCGTCCCGGTGGCCGAGACCCAGTCCGAACCGCAGAGCCTCCCCGCGGGGCCCGGGACCGACGAGGCGGCGACCACGTCGTCCGATGATCGCTCCGACATCGACCTGGTCGACCTCGTCCCGAACTCCGCCACCGCGTACGTCGAGTTCGAGTCACTCAACGCCCTCGAGGAGGCCGTCCTCCGCATCCGGTCCGAGGGCGACCTGGACGGGCTGGTGGAGTGGGAACCCATGGACATGCTCACCCCCTTCCTGGGCGCGGGAGTCGACGTCCAGAAGATGAGCGCGGCGCACCCGTTCGCCTTGGCCCTGGCTCCCATCCCCGGGACCGATGAGCAGTCGACGGTGCTGATCCTGCCCGCCGAGGGCCAGATGCCGCTCGTGCGCTCCATCGCGGCCATGGCCTCCGAGCAATTCACCGCGACCCGCTTCGAGGGAGACTACGTGGTCATCCAGCACGAGGCCCTCGAGGCGACGCCCGAGTCTCGGGGCTCGGCGCAGGTGACCCAGAAGCTGCCCGACGGCTTCATGCGCGGCCGCATGAGCGTGAGTGACCTGACCGAGACCCTCGGCCCGTACATCATCTCGGCCACCGAGGAGATCAACGAGCAGTACCGCATCGCTCGCCCCTACCTCGCCGGTAACGAGGTCACCCAGTTCGACGCGGAGGTCCTCTTCGAGGCGCTGAGCTGTGCCCAGGAGATCGCCTTCGGCCTGGAGCTGGACGCCGATCGGGTCACGGCGCACGCCCGCCTTGTGGACTGCGAGGAGCTCCCCCACGGTGACGACATGGGGCCCCAGATCGAGGGGCGCGTGCTCGAAGCTCTCAGCCGCCACATCTACGGGTCCGACCCCTTCGCCCGCATCATCGCCTTCGAGCCGGAGGAGGTCCTGGACCGCCTCAAGGGCGCCTGGGAGGTGATCTCCGGCTCCAAGCTCATCTTTGGCCGTCACTCCCGAGGCCGCGCCTATCCCGGCCTCGACATGGAGCCCTCCGCCGAAGCAGCGATCCAGGCGGCCGTCCTGAAGATGCTGCGGAGCTTCGAGAATGCGGCGGCGGTCTCCTTCGGGCTGGAGCCCGGCGAGGCCTACGCTGCGATCTACCTCGTCTCTTCCGACCCCGCCCGCACGCGCGAGGCGATCTCGCTGATGCTCGCCAAGTGCGACCTGGACTCCTGGGGCTTCGAGATGGCGCTTCCCGTGAGGAGCATCGTCGAGGAGACCCTCGTGGAGGACTACTCGGTCCGCTTCGACACGCGCCGCATCGACTTCGACGAGCGGGCAGCCATGCGCGAGGCATTCAAGACCTACCTGGGCGACTCGAAGCTGCACCTCAAGGTGGCCACTTCAGGGGACCATGTGCTCCTGCTCCTCGGCGGCGACACGCCCGGGACCATGCAGCGCGTCCGCGAGTTCAGCGAGGAGTCGCCCGTGGACAGGCGTATCGCGGAGGCCGCCGAACTGGTGGAGGACGACGAGTACGTGCAGGTCCACCACTCCGACGTCATTCGCCTGATCGCCGATGTGACGAGCCTTCGGTCGCTCCATGTCGGAGACGCTCCGCCGGTGTCGATCCGTGAGATCCGCCGGAAGGCGGAGGACGATCCCGCGCAGATCACCCTCTGGAATGCCGTCGATGGCGCCGACTCGGTGATGGGTGCGTCGTTCGAGTTGAGCGGCCTTCGGAGCGCCGTCGAGGCGGTCAAGCTCTCCGGGCTCTGATCGCGGGTCGAGCTCCCGAGGAGTCGTTCCGGTCGGGGCTGGTTTCGCCCCCTACCCGATCCCTAAGCTCGCCCCATGGGAGCAGCACAAGGAGGGTCGCGGGTCGCCGGTCACGTCGCGGGTGAACACCTCCGCGTGACGTTCGTCCTGACCGACGCGGCCACCGCGCGCGAGGCGAGAGAGGGGCAGACCCTGGCGCCAGCCGAACTGCTCAGCGCGGCGGGTGCCGTGCGCTCGGACGAGCGCCTGAGGCAGCTCGGCCTCGACCGCTTCGGGGTCCTCGACCGGGGCCTCGAGCGCCTCGGTGAGGCGGCCACCGCCGACCGGGTCCGCGCCGCTCGTCCCGCCGTGGTGGTCCTCGCAGGCGGCCGCGACGGAGAGGGCGGGCTCGAGGACCTGATCGGAGTCGGGCGCCGCCTCGGCGCCACCGAGGACCCCCTGCGATTCGCCCTGGTGCGGGATCGGGCGGCGGACGCCGCATCGATCCTCCGGGCCGGCGCCGCCGACATCGTCCTGGTCGGAGAGGCCGAGGAGACCCTCCCGCTGGCCCTTGGAGCGGCCCTGGGGCCCGGCCTGTCCAGGGGTTCCATCACCCCTGGGCCCCGGGCGGAGGCCCCTTGGAGCGCGGTCCCCGGCGCCCACTGGCGGGACGAGCACGGCGCGATCCAGAGCGGACCCGCCCCGAGGCCCGCCAGGGTCCAGGGCGCCCCTGCGTGGGACCTCGTGGACCTCAAGCGCTACGCGTCCGGCGGCGAGGAACACGGAGTGCTCCGACCCGCCCGGGCCCTGCGACGGGGCCCGCGGGCGGCGACCGTCCTGACCTCG
>CAZEFP010000244.1:0-5665 GCA_964511565.1 uncultured Planctomycetaceae bacterium | reverse complement strand
GCTCACGCCGCGGCCCGCGCGGAAGTCCTCGATGAGGGGGCCGAAGGTGCGGTTGCGGAGCAGCCAGGCATACAGCCGGGGGGAGCTCCTGGCGAAGCAGGCGGCGGCGAGCAGCAGCAGCGGGGTGGTCGGGAGGCCGGGGACGACGACCCCGATGGCGCCGATGGCCACGAAGGTGAGCCCGAGCAGCGCCCAGAGCGCGCGTGAGAGCCCGGACCGCGACTCCGAGAGGCGTGCCGCGGCGGCCCGGCGCTCCTCGTCCGTGGGCGGCGAGGGCTCGGGGGAGGCGTGCGGTTCGGCGGAGCTCATGGGGCGGTCCGTGGCCGCGGTTAGCCCCCGCCCCCCGGGGCAGGCGCCGCAGCGCCTGCGGCATCCTTGAGCTTGAGCTCCGCCTGGATGGCCCGGCGCTGCTCGGGGGTGAAGATCTGGGGGTCCATGGCGATGGCCTGACGCCAGGCCTCGAGGGCCTCCTCGAAGCGCGAGGCGTCCTGGAGGGCGATGCCGTAGTTCTTCCAGGTGCCTGCGCGCTGGTCGCCCTGCTCGATCAACTGCTCATAGCCGCGGATCGCCGCGTCGAGCCGACCGTCCTGCAGGTCGCGGTCCGCCTGGAGCCGCACGGAGTACGCCGGGGGGCTGGCGGGCGTGAGGGCGAGGGCCGCCACGACGGCGCCGAGGACGACGGGGGCCACCCACCGTCGACGCAGTCCGCAGGCGAAGCCCATCAGCCCGCCGCCGAAGTGCGCCGCGTTGGCCACGCCGATCACGCCCATCTGGGTGAGGGCGATGCAGAGGAAGAACCACCCCAGGAAGAACCGGATCAGTCGGGCGTCGATGATCCCGAAGAACCGGGGGTCGTACTTGCCCCTCGCGTAGGCATAGAAGGCGAAGCCATAGACGACACCTGAGAGGCCGACGGCGCTGTGCATCATGGCCGCCTCGAGGCCGCTGGCCGCGATGGCGCAGAGCAGCGTCAGGACGGCCGTGGCCGCCGACCCCATGCGCGACTCGATCACCCGCCCGAGCATCCAGATCCAGTAGACGTTGAACAGCAGGTGGAACGCGCCGCCGTGGGGGAGGATGCAGGTCACCAGCCGCCAGGGCTCGCTGAGGGCCAGCCCGGGGATCAGCATGAGGTGCTCGACGCTCCGGCCGGAGGCCTCGGCCAGCACGGCGGCGATGGCGCCGATGATCATGACGGCGCTCACGGGGAAGCGCTGGGCGTCCTGGAACAAGCTCAAGTGGATTCTCCCTGGCCTTGGCGGCGACGCCGGAGGGTCGAGGTCACCGCGAGGAGCACGATGAAGCCCATGACGGCGGGAGTCCAGAGCAGTCGAGGTTTCCCGGGGGCGTCTTCCGCGCCGGTGTCGGTCGAGGCGGGGGGCGATCCCTCCGCGGGCCGGATGGCCACGGGGAGCGGGGCACCGCGCAGGGTGCGGTAGGCCGGCGGCTCGAGCTCGGGGTCGAAGGTCACCAGGGTCACCTCGGGGGTGGCGGTCGGCGCCGTCGAGGTGGCCTCGAGGTCGTACCAGAACGTCCGGCCCACCCGCTGGCCACCCCAGATCCCCTCGCTGCGCTCGCCCACCACGCGCAGTCCCCGGACCGCCTCCAGGCGCGGCTCGGCCCGACCGGAGTTGAGGCTGCCGCCGAGGAGCGAGACCCTGAGGCGCAGGGTCTCGCCGACCCTCACCCGGTTCGGCGCCACGCTGACCTCCAGCTCCATGGCGCCCACGGCGCCCTCGAAGCCGATGGGTTGGCCTTCTTCGGGGAGCGGGAGGACAGGGAGGGTGGCGCCGTCGCCCCGAGCGTCCCCCTCCGAGCGGTCCACCGGGACGGAGCCGCGCACGAGGTCCTCGCGGAAAGCGCTCGTGGTCGCGAACCGGGCGGTGATCTCCGGGAGCGCCGCTGTCCCGGAGCGGCGGGTCCTGGCGAGGCGCGTGAGCCGCAGGCGCGTCACCGTGGGGTCGGGGTCGAGGTCCTCGGCCTTCACCAGCTCCCCGTCGAGCACCACCGAGCAGTCCCCGGCGCCGTCGAGGGGCACCAGGTCCAGCTGGTCCACGGCGCCGAACCCTTCGATCTGAACGGGGAGGCCGAGGGGTTGGGGGAAGAGCTGGACGAAGCCGCCCTCGGCGGGGGCGGTGGCCGTGACCACGAGGGTCAGGGGGAATGTCTGCCCCTGGTAAATGTCCCCCGGCGGAAGCTCCCATCGCAGCTCGACCTCCTGGGCATGGAGGGGTGGCGCGCTCGCCGCTGCGAGGCCCACGGCGAGGGCCAGGGGGCGCCACCCGGGCGTGGGCGGGCTGAAGCGAAGGGGGATGGGTCGAGCCATGGGGGCGGGCTTGCCTGAAGGAGCCGTGAGACCCTAGCCCATCGTGCGTCTAGGATTGGAGCCCTGACATCGGATCTCCGATGCCCACGACCATGATCTCCATCCTCGCCCTCGCCGCCGCCTCGCTCGTCCTCTCCTCAGCGTCGACCCAGGAGGGAGACGGCGCCACCAAGCGCGACGGCGGAGCGGCTCCCCAGCAGCAAGGGACCCCGACCGGGTCGCCCGCCCAGGGGCAGGGCGGCGGCATCCCCGGACCGTCACCGCTCCAGCGCGGCGGCCCGGCGCCGGGGAGCCGGGAGGCCATGTGGCCCGCGCCCACGGCGGAGGACTGGAAGAAGCCGGTGCAGATCACCTGGCAGCGGACCTGGGAGGACGCCATGGCGACCTCCAAGGAGACGGGCAAGCCGATCATGGTCGCGGTCAACATGGACGGCGAGATCGCGAGCGAGCACTACGCCGGGATCCGCTATCGCGACCCGGAGGTGGGCAAGCTCTTCGAGCCGTACGTGAACGTCATTGCCTCGGTCTACCGCCACAACCCCCGCGACTATGACGAGAACGGCAACCGCATCCCCTGCCCTCGCTTCGGCTGCGTGACCTGCGGCGAGCACATCGCCATGGAGCCCGTCGTCTACGAGCGGTACCTGGACGAGACCCGGGTGGCGCCACGTCACATCGGGGTGGAGCTGGACGGTACCGAGTACTACGACGTGTTCTACGCCCTCGACGTCACCTCGGTCATCGAGGCGTGGCGCGAGGGGATCGAGGAGCGCGAGGACACCTCGCTGCCGCCGAACAACGACAAGTCCGAGGAGCAGCTGCTGGCGAGCCGCTCGGTGCGCGACCGCATGCTGGTGGAGCAGCGCTTCCGCCAGGCCAAGCGGCAGGAGCGGCTCAAGGTCCTCGACCTCACCGAGAAGCTCGGGCTCGGCGCGCCCCTCGAGGTCCTGCGCCTGGCCCTCTTCGGGCTCGACGTGGAGGTCGCCTCCCGCGCCCGCGGCGTCCTCGCGGAGCAGCGCTCCGAGGCGGCCATCGACCTCATCGCCGAGGCCCTCGCCGTGCCCATGCCGGACTCCGAACGCGAGATGCTCATCGGCGCGCTCGAGGCCATGGGGCCGCAGTTCCCCAGGGCCCGCTCCCTCAGCGTCACCCTGCGTGGACTCGACGAGTCGGCGGGGGGCGAGGAGTTCCAGGCCCTGGCGCGCTCCCTGGCCACCCGACGGCGGGACGACGTGGCCGTCGAGCGCTACGAGCTGGAGACCCGGATGGAGCGCGCGGCCGCCCGGAGCGCGGCCACGCCCGAGGAGCGCGGGCTGGCGGAGCTGGAGCGGGCCGAGGCCACGCTCCGCCTGGCCGTGGACCCAGGCTCCGGCGTCGGGGTAGCGGCCGGCCGGGGAGCGACCCAGCGCCTCCAGCGAATGCGCTGCCAGGACGCCCTCGATGCGGCGGCCGCGGCGCGCGAGCTCGGCGTCACCAGCTGGCGAGTGGACGCGGTGACCGGTCTCGCCGCCAATCAGCTCGGGGACCGGGAGCAGAGCGCACCGGCGGTCCTGCGGGCGTTCCAGGTCATGGTCGAGTCTCCCGACGCCGCCGCCAGCGAGACCGCCGCGGGCTGGATCGGTATGGGGACGCTCTCCCTCGCGGCCGACCTCCGCATGGCGCAGATCTTCACTGCCGCCCGGGCGGACGAGGCCTGGCCCAAGGAGTGGATGAGCGAGGTCAACGCGGCCTTCGACCTCCTGGCTCAGCATCCCTTGGGCACGGAGCAGCAGGTGGCCAAGCACCACGACTTCCTCGTGCGCATGGGCGCGCGCGGGCGCGCCTTCGAGGTGCTCACCCGGGGCGTCGCGGCCCACGAGGGCAGCTGGGACCTGCACGCCCGCCTGCGGGACCGCCTGCTCATGAAGAGCGGGGTCAAGGGCCTGGAGGAGACCTACGCCGCCATGAGCGGCCGGCCCGGAGCGAGCGCGTCCGTGGCCTGGTACGCGGGCTACGCTGGCATGGTGGCCGGGGAGTTCCGCCGCCGCCGCTCGCAGAACGAGGCGGCGCTGGCCTCCTACGACAAGGCCATCGCCCACTTCACCGAGGCGATCCAGCGCGACCCCAGCGTGGAGTCCACGGCCGCCCACTACTGCGCCATGTCCCTGGCGGGCCAGGCCGCCGTGAAGCTCGAGCAGGACAAGCTGACCGAGGCGACCGACCTGCTGATCGCGTCCTTCACCCGCTGGCCCCGTGCGGCGAATGCCCTGGATGGCATGAACGCGTCGGCGGTGACCATCTCCAACTTCGTCTCGGCCCGGCTCACCTGGGCGGGGATGGACGAGGACGCGGCGCGCTTGGCCGAGGCCCGCGAGGGCCTGCCCACCGAGCTCCTGGCGCCTCCGGCCTTCGAGACGCCGCCGAACACCCCCGCCGCGCGCAACCGCGATCGTCGCGGTCGGCAGCGGCGCGGTCGCCAGCGAGAGGGGCGTTGACCCCGGCGGGGCGGCGCCTCCGGCACGACCAGCGTTGAGACATCTCGCCGCGTCGGCGAGGGGGGCGCGACCTTCGATCGTCAAGGAAGTGTCTCACCTCTGGCGAGTCTCCACCGCGGCGCGGTGGGCGGACGCCGGACGGCTATAGTCGGGGGATCGCCCCGGCGGTTCCCGGGGTCGGCAGCTACCTGCCAGGCGCATCCCCATGATTCGACTCTCCCTGGTCGCGGCCCTCGTCGCCGCGACGCCTTCGTTCTCGCCGCTCTCCGCGCAGGATGAGCCCCTCCGGGGCCCCCGCAAGGTCGACCCCCGCTGGCACGCGCTGACCCACGCGCGCCTGATTCCCTCGCCGGGAGCCCTGGTGGAGGACGCGACCATCGTCCTCCGGGACGGCGTGATCGTGTCGGTGAAGGCCGGCGGTGACGCGCCCGCGGGCGCGCGGGTCTGGGACTGTTCGGGCCTCACGGTTCACGCGGGGTTCGTGGAGATGTACGCCGGGGTCGACGCGCCGCTGCCGGACGCCTCCGGGCTCGGGGGCTACTGGCAGTCCGAGAAGGTCGTGCCCCAGCGCTCGGCCCTTGACGGGGAGCGCCTCTCCGATTCGGACCTGGAGTCCCTGCGCGGCGCCGGGTTCACGGCGGCGGCCATCGCGCCCGCCGACGGGATCCTCGGCGGGTCCTCCGCGGTGGTGGCCCTCGGGGCCGGCGAGGGCGACGTGGCAGCGGCCACCCCCGAGGTCATCGAGGACGGCGCCTACCAGACGCTCGCGTTCCGGCGAGCGAGCTGGGGTAGCGAAGGGAGCCTCGCCTATCCGAACTCGGAGATGGGCGCCATCGCCCTCATCCGTCAGGCGCTGATGGACGCG
>CAZEFP010000243.1:0-5666 GCA_964511565.1 uncultured Planctomycetaceae bacterium | reverse complement strand
GATGTAGTCGCGTACGGCATCTTCCACGTAGACGACGTGCTGCTCACCTACGACGCAGAGAACATCTACGTCGGGATCTTCTGTCACGACGACCCTGCGATGGTCCGCGCCCGGCAGATGGACCGTGACGCCTTCGTGCGCTTCGACGACGTGGTGGAGGTGTGGTTCGACCCCTTCGCCTCGGAGCGCTTCGCCTACTGGTTTCAGGTGACCCCCGGTGGATCCCTCGGGGACGCCTTGATCGCCGACAACGGCTCGTCCTTCAACAAGGACTGGGACGGGATCTGGTACGGGTCCTCGCGGGTCACCGATGACGGTTGGGTCGCGGAGCTCGCCATCCCGGTCAAGACCCTGTCCTTCGACCCGTCCGCGCCCCACTGGGGCTTCAACGTCCGCCGCAAGCGCGTCGCCAACGGCGAGCGCGGCCGCTGGGCGTCGCCCCGGGTGGCGTACCGCTTCTTCCAGATCTCCGACGGCGGGCGGCTGACAGGGATCGAGGGGCTGGAGCAGGGGCTGGGCCTCGACGTGATCCCGTACGTGAAGGGGCTCACCACGCGAGAGTCCTCGGACCGGTCCTTCGGGTCCGAGTTCGACATGGGGCTGGATCTTCGCTGGCGTCCGACCCCGTCCTCCACGGTGCTCGTGACCACGAACACTGACTTCGCCGAGACCGAGGTGGACACCCGTCAGGTCAACGTGGGGCGCTTCCCGCTGTTCTTCCCGGAGCGTCGCGACTTCTTCCTCGAGGACGCCGGCGCCTTCGAGTTCGGACTCCCGGGGAACAGCCGGAGCACCATCCCGTTCTTCTCCCGCAAGGTCGGCCGCAGCGAGGACGGGGAGGCGGTTCCCATCATCGCGGGGGTCAAGGTGACCGGGCGGTTCGGCGACTGGACGGTGGGCGCCCTCGACACGTACGTGGACTCGGTGGACCCGATCCCCGCCTCCGGGATGGACCCGATGGTGCCCGGGATCGACGCCCAGAACCTGGGCGTCCTGAGATTGCAGCGCGCCCTGGGCGACGGGCGGAGCGTCGGCGTGATCGGGACGAGCGGGGACCCCGCGGGGGAGGGCGGCCGCTACACCGCCGGCGTGGATCTGCGGCTTGGTTCCGCCCGGCTCTTCGGTGAGGGGCACAGCGGCTTCCTCTGGTCCTACGTCATGGGGAGCGGGGGCACCGATGAGGCGTCGGGGATGGCCTACGGGGTCCAGGCCCAGAGCCGCTCCAGCCGCTGGGAGACCGACTTCCGCGCCCAGCGCATCGAGGAGGGCTTCGACCCTGCGCTCGGCTTCGTGCGACGGGCCGGTGTGGATCGCTACCAGGCCGGGGCAGAGCACACCTGGCGATCAGAGGACGAAGCCAGCCTATTCAGGACCGTGGAGAGCGGGGTGGACCTGATCGTCGCGAGGGATCTGGTGGGAACGGAGGATCGATGGAGCGTCCCCCTGGACGTGGCGCGGCTGCAGTTTTGGAGCCAGGACGAGATCTCCCTACGGGTGACCCGGCAGGCGGAGACCATCGACTCGGCCTTCGAGCTGGGTGACGGCGACGCGCAGGTGGCGCCTGGCGACTACGACGAGACGCGCTTTCGGTTGCGCTTCGAGTCCAACGATCGTCGTCTCGCGGGGATCGAGAGCTCGGTGGAGTTTGGAGACTACTACGGCGGCTCGATCCAGCGGATGAGCGTGGAGCCCGTCTACATCCCGAACGCCCACGTTCGCCTGGGCATGTCCTTCGAGGACGTTCAGATCGAGCTCGAGGACGGGGGCGGGGACTTCAGGACCCAGCTCTACACCTGGAGGGTGGACCTGAACTTCAACCCGATGACGTCGTGGAACACCTTCCTCCAGTACGACACCGAGGGTAAGAACCTGTCCTCCCAGACGCGGCTGCGTTGGATCATCGAGCCAGGCAGGGAGCTCTTCGTGGTGGGCCTCATGGGCTTCGACAAGGCCTTCAGCGAGTCCAGCTTCGTGACCTCCGACCAGTCCCTGGCGGTGAAGCTCAACTACACCCTGAGGTTCTGATGGTGGCTCCTCCTGCGTTGCGCCTCGCGGTCATCACCGATCCCGCCATGCCGGAGCTCCAGCCGGACGACGCGGGGCTGCCGGCGGCCTTCGCGGAGCACGGCGTCGAGACGGTGGTGCTCCCCTGGGGGGAGCCCATGCCCGCTCCTCCCTGCGATGGGGCCCTGGTCCGCTCGCCGTGGGAGTACTTCATGGACCCCGAACGCTTCCTGCGCTGGATCGAGGCGCTGGAGGTGCCGGTGCTGAACGCACCCGAGGTGCTGCGCTGGAACCACGACAAGCGCTACCTCCTTGAGCTCGCCCGTAGCGGCGCCGCTCGGATCCCCTCCACGGTGCTGCTGTCCGCTTCGGACCTTGGCGCCAAGGCGGAGCCCCTGCTCGATCGGATCGGGGCCGAGCGGGGCGTCCTGAAGCCGACCGTCTCCGGCGGGGCATGGCGGACCGCGGTGGTCGAGCGAGGGGTGCCGGTGCCGAGCACCGTGGAGGTCGGGGCCGGTGGAGACTTCCTGCTGCAGGCCTTCGTCGACGAGCTCTCCACCTCAGGGGAGTGGTCCCTGACCTTCCTCGGTGGGCGGTACTCCCACGCGGTGCTGAAGCGCGCGTCGCCAGCGGACTTCCGCGTGCAGGAGGAGCACGGGGGCACGGTCGAGGTCCTCGAGCCCCCTCCGGAGCTGCTCCGCGAGGCGGAGGGGATCCTCGGCGCCATCCCGGGCGGCGTCGCCCCCGTCTACGCTCGCGTGGACCTGGTGGTCGCCGGGGCGGGACGCCCGTACCTCATGGAGCTGGAGCTCATCGAGCCGGAGCTCTTCCTCCGCGCGCGGCCCGGTTCGACTGCGGACCTGGTGGGCGCGGGGCTTGGCGCCCTGGGCGGAGCTGACCGCAGGCGGCGGCGCCCTCGAGCCCCCTGGACCAGCGGATCGTTGCGATCAGGCCCCCGTCCACGAGCAGGTCGCGGAAGCGCTCCGGCGCGCCGCTCTGTGGACGGTCGAAGGGCAGCTCGGGCGTGGGGTTGTAGGGGATGAGGTTCACGCTGCAGCGCCGGCCTCGGAGTCGATCCAGGAGACGCATGGCGTGGCCCTCGGAGTCGTTCTCCCCGCCGAGCAGCACGTACTCGTAGGTGACCTCGCGTCCGGTCTGGTCGAACCAGTGGTCCCCTGCGGCGAGGACCTCCTCGATGGGCACGCCCGCCATGGCGGGGACGAGGCGGTCGCGCTGCTCCTGGTCCGGGGTATGGAGGGAGATGGCGAGCTGGAAGCGGGGCTTCTGGGGTGCGAGGCGACGCAGTCGGTCAGGGAAGCCGACGGTGGAGACGGTGAGCTTGCGGCCGCCGAGCCCCATGTCCTCGCGGACCGTGTCGAGGGCCGCGGAGAGCTGCGGGTAGTTCAGGAGGGGCTCTCCGATGCCCATCACCACCGAGCGGGAGAGGGGGCCCAGGGCGCGGCCGCGGACGTACTGCTCCACGATCTCATGGGCCCGCAGGTTCCGCGCGAGGCCCAGCAGGCCCGAGGCGCAGAAGGGACAGGCCACGGGGCAGCCCGCCTGGCTGGAGACGCAGAGCGTGGCCCCCTTGGTCGGGTCTCGCTCGGGGCGGGCCGGCGGAATGTGGACGGTCTCCACGGCGACCGGCCTCTCGCCCTCGGCCCTGCCCGGGAACTCGATCAGCAGCTTCCGGGTCCCGTCCGCTGCGGTCCGCTCATCCACCAGCCGTCCGGAGAAGATCGGGAGCTCCTCCCCGAGAATGGCCCGCAGGCCGGCAGGGAGGTCAGTGATCTGCTCGTAGTCGAGGACCCCGCGCTCGAGGACCGCGCGGCGCAGGATCTTGGCGTGGAAGGGCTTACCCCCTCGGGCGACCACGAACGAGCGCAGCGTCGCGAGGTCGGCCTCGAGCAGGGACGTGGGAGGTTCCGACGGGGTGGGCTGCACGGGGCTGGGTCAGGCGCTTGCGAGGTGATCCTTGATCCGCACGGCGACCTCCTCACCGAGGCGCTTGGCCTCGGCCAGCGAGGGAGGGTTGGCTCCCCCCACGGCGCGGTGGCCGCCGCCTCCGTACTCCTCCATCATCTCGCCCACGTGGACGCCGTTGGTGGGCTGGTTCCAGGGGTTCTCGCCGCAGGTGATGTGGAAGCCAGCGCGGGTCGGGATCACGCCCACCGCGTAGGACACCTCCGGGTGGTGGTAGAAGGGGGCGAAGCGCTCGCGGCGGATCTTCGAGGAGGCCGCGTCGTAGAAGAGGACGCCGCCTCGGTTCCAGAGGACCGTGGGGGGGAATTGATCGAGGGCCTTGTCGCGGTTCTTCGCGGCCCTGCCGTAGACCTTCTCCACGTCGGCCCGCAGCGCCACGTCGCTCAGGGAGTCGGTGATCAGCGCGGTGGCCAGCTCGTCGACCCAGGCGGGGCTGGGGGATGCGGTCAGGGCGCGCATGAGGCGCAGGGCGGGGTCCTCGCCGAAGATCGCCTGGTCGACGCTCTCGAAGCGGGCCGCGTCGATGATGTCCGACCAGTGGGCGGCCTCCATGAAGCGGTCAGGGGGGCTGTAGTCGAAGTGCTCCTGGGCGTGCCGGATGATGAGCGGTGGGCACGACGGCGACTCCTCGTCCCAGCTCCAGCGATCCGAGGGCTGGTACTGGGCACGGAGTTCTTCGGTGAGGAACGTCGTGGGGTGGTGGTCGAACCAGTACTCGGCGCGGGGGTGGAAGTGGAAGTCCACCAGGGCGAAGCGCCGCCCTTCCTCGAAGGTGTCCCAGCCTGCGCGTTCGTCGTAGTTGACGCTCTTCAGGAGCGGCCTTTCGCCCTGGCCCTGAAGGATGTGCGCGAGGACGGCGCCCGACACCATCCCATCGAAGTCCCGGTGATACCGGATCCGGAGCTGCTCTTTCGTCCCGCCGCTGTTCATGGCGCGGATCATAGCGGCAACGGACCTGCCCCAGGGGCAAGTCAGCCGTCACCTTGCGCACGGCGCGGCCACGGTCCCGGATTCACCGGGGCGCGGGACGGGCCGGAATCAGGCGCTCTCGCGCTCGGGACCCGACTCTTCGCGGTCTTCCGTGGGCTCCTCTTCGGTCTCGGGCGCCTGCTCCTCGGCCTCGATGTCGGCCGAGGTCAGGCCGCGCGCAAGCTGGATCTCTCCGCGAACGACCCCCTCGTTCACCGTGAAGGTGTCGGTGTCCTTGCGGCAGGGAAGCTCGTACTGAAGGTCCAGGAGGAGCGACTCGAGGATGGAGCGGAGGGCGCGCACGCCGGTCTCGCGCTCGATCGCGAGGTCCGCGATGGCCTTGAGCCCCGACTCGTCGAAGATGAGCTCCTTGCCGTTGATCTCGAAGTGCTTCTGGTACTGACGGACCAGCGCGTTCTTGGGCTCGACGAGGATGCGGACCAGCTCCTCCCGGCGGAGCGTGTCCAGGGTGGCGATGATCGGGAGGCGTCCGATGAACTCGGGGATGAGCCCGAACTCCATCAGGTCCTTGGGGAGCAGGAAGCGAACGTACTCGTCCCGGGCGCCATACTCGTCGAAGGACGGGAGGTTGGTCGGCGCCACGGGCGCCACCGACTTCTTGCGCGCGTCCTCGAGGGCGGTGTCCGAGAGCTGCTCGCGGCCGAACCCGATGACGGACTGGCCGACGCGTCGCCCGATGATCTCCTCGA
>CAZEFP010000242.1:0-5666 GCA_964511565.1 uncultured Planctomycetaceae bacterium | reverse complement strand
GGGCGGCGGATCAGGCGAAGCGCAGCTGGGGCTCGGGTCGGGCGGGCGCGAGGGGGCCAGCTCCGGGGCGAGCTGGGAGCGATGGGGGAGGCGTTCGCCGCCCAGGGTGACGAGCTCGCGAAGGAACGAAGCTCCCGCGAGGCCGAGACGATTCGAGCTGAGGCCGCGGTGGGGGAGGCGTCCAGGCTCGAAGCGGAGCTCCGTGAGCTCCAGGCCGAGCGCGAGGCCGCCCAGGAGGCCGCGAAGGCGGCTCTACGGCGCCTCGGGTGGCGCTAGCGGCTACGGAAGACGAAGAGCGCCCGATCCCAGTTGACGGACTTGGGGTTGCCGGAGGATTCGAGCCTCCCGTCCGAGAGGAGTTTCCCTTGGGTGTAGGTGTCGGGCCCGAAGTGGACCCTGACCGTTTTCCCGACGAGGTCCGGGTTGGTCTTGTGCGGTGCGAAGGACTCCGCGCAGGAGGACAGGGCGAGGGTGGCGGCGAGGGGCAGGAGCAGCTTCTTCATGGGCGAGAACCTAGCAAGGAGAAGCCCTCCTCTGGTGTCCAGAGGAGGGCTTCGGAGAGCTGCTGTGGATAAGCGATCCAAGCTGCCACTTGGCGGAGCCGCGGATCTCGGGGCCTCGCGAGGGACGGGTGACGGAGGCCGGGCCGTGGCCTAGGCTCGTGCCATGACCGAGAGCGCACCTCCGTCCGCCGCGCGCCGCTGGGCGCAGCGCCTGCTCGGCGCCGCCGTCGTCCTGTTCCTCCTCGCCGAGCTCGGGGTCGAGCTCGGGACGCGGAGTTCGGAGAGCGGGTGGAGCCTCGATCGGGGCACCTACCTGCCGAGGGACGACGAGCCGACGCTGCGCTTCGACTCGGTGGCCGTGCTCCAGCTCGACGGGAGCGGGGTGACCTCGGCCATCGCGAAGCAGGTCGCGAACGGCCTGCGCGGGGCGGCGCCCGACGCCGAGGTCACGGTCCTCCCCGCCTTCGACGGTCCCTACGCCGCGGAGGGAGTCCTCGCGGATCTGATCGTGCTGGTCGAGACCCGGCGGCACGACGGGTTCTGGGCGCTGCTCGGGAGCCGCGACCGGGTGGAGGTGGCGGTGGCCCTGGCCCGGTCGCCGCGGCACGGGATGGACATGAGCGATTCGCCGCTCGCCGCCATGGACGTCGAGCTCTCGGGCGGATTCACCACGCGCTACCTCGGGCTCCAGGGCCATCGGGCGCGCACCGACGATCTCGCGAAGCTCGCCGCCGAACCGCTCGTCTCGAAGCTCGGCGAGATCCGGATCCTCCCGGGCGAGGAGGGAGGGGCGGGCGACCGAGCCACGGGCGAGGTCGGGATCCCCGAGGCCCTGACCGGCGGTGCCCGCGTCCTCTACCGCGGCCACCGCGAGGATGGCTCGTACGAGGTCCTTCGCACGATCGACTCCCCCGAGGGGACCCGCTTCGTGGAGAGGGCGATCCAGGCCCTCGAGGGTGCGGGCTGGGACACGTCGAGGCGCCGGACCGGCGTCCACGGCGCGCCGCTGGCCTGCTCCGCGCGCCGGGACGGCGACGAGGTCCAGGTCTTCCAGGCGTACGACCAGTCCCGGGTCCGCGAGGATCCGTACCGGCCGGACGTCATGGCGATCCTGACGCGGCGCGTGGCCTCCGGATCGGACTCCGCGGCCGCGCCGACGGGCGAGGACGCGCCGCCGGACGATCGGTGATCCCGGGAAGGCCGCGCGAGGCCGACCGTCGACCGTTGCGACCATGATCGTGGATAAGCGATCCAAGCTGCCACTTGGCGGAGCCGCGGATCTCGGGGGGGGGCTGAGGCTGCCGCCCGGGCGCGGTGCTCAACTGCGACGCCGGCGCGCGCGTGGTCTACGCCCACCGGCCCCGCGCCGTCGGCGCGGGGATCGAGCTGGACCATGGCTTGGGGAGCTCCCATTCACCGCCATCCGAAAGACTCCGGGCGCTATCTTCTCGCCCGCCAACGACCGGACTCATCCGCCGGCGCATCACCGACTACTGCGCCCATCAGAGCCCCTCCTTGGCGAACCCCATGGACACCCTCAGCCCTCACTCGCCCCCGCCTCACTCCGCCGCCACGCGGGACGACCGCGGCCTTGATCGCGCTCTCGAGATCTTCGCGGAGTACGACACCGCGCGCCTCCTCGCCTACCGGCATACGGGCGACCCGTCGCGGGTCGCCATCGAGAAGATCGGGGGATCGCTCGCGCTCCGCTTCACGGAAGTCGGCTACTTCAATCGCGTCTACCACTTCGACTCAAACACCCTCGAGCACATGGAGGAGCTCGCCGCGTTCTACGAGCCCGTCGAGCAGCCCGTTCAGTTGCTCGCTGCAGCGGGCACGGACCTCGCACCGCATACGAGAGAGTTGGAGGCGTTCCGCTTTGCCCCGGGGCCCAGCTACGCCCGTGTCGGCACCGACCTCTCGGACCTGCCCACCGCGGCGCATGAGCTGCCGGCCGGAGTGGAGGTCGTCACGCCAGGCCCCGAAGATCAAGAGACCATTCTCGACGTGTACCTGCGCGGCTTTGGCGCGGAGAAGGCGAACATCGAGGCCGCGAAGATCAACATGCGCCGCCTCTTCAACCTGCCCAACCTCTACTTCTCCCTTGGCCGCGTCGACGGGACTCCGGTGGGCCTCGGCATGCTCTACGTTTCAGGCCAACAAGCGTACCTCTGCGGCGGGACGACCCTCCCGTCGCATGGCCGTCGCGGCTGTCATACGGCGCTCATTCGGCATCGTCTCGACCAAGCGCGGCAGCTCGGCGCGACGCGCGCCGTCTCGTGGGCCTACGACAAGAGCGAGAGCCAGAAGAACATGGTCGCGCAGGGCTTGAACACCCTCGCCGTCGACCGCGCCTGGGACCGGCCTTGGACCTCGAGTGGCCCCCACCCCGAATAGACGGTGACGTCTTTCCCGCGATCTACCCCGGCGACCGCGCTCCCGCCGCCCCCGTCCAGCAACGGCTTCCGAGCGTTCCAGGAGCCGGAGTTCTCCGTCCCGGTGCCGGAGCTCTTCGCTCGCGCGTGTGAGAGCTTCGGGAGCCGACCCGCGCTCGTGGGTGAAGAGTCGCTGACTTATTCCGACCTGGACCAGCGCTCCTTGCGGGTCGCCTGGGCCCTCGCAGCGCCCCGCACCGGCGAGCCCATCGCGATCCTCGCCGGACCCGATGTGCACTTCGTCCTTGCGGCGCTGGGTGTGCTGCGCGCCGGTCACGCGTTCCTGCCCCTCGACCCAACGCAGGACGCTCACCTCCTGCGCGCGACCCTTGAGCGGGCGCAGGTTCGCACGGTGATCGCGGCCCCCGCGCACCTCAGCCGCGCTCGCTCGCTCCACCGGGAGGAGGTCCTCGAGCTACAGAAGCTCGAGCAGCACGAGCAGGCCTGCGACCTGCCACGGATTGACCCGTCCTCCTTGGCGTGCGTGTTCTACACGTCGGGTTCCACCGGGGAGCCTGTCGGCGTCCGGATGTGTCATGCATTCATCTCCTTCGACGTTTGCCGTCAAACGAATGACCTCTCGGTCGGCCCAGAGGACCGCTTCGACCTCCTGTTCTCGCCGGCATTCAGCGCCGCGCTCGCGCCGGTCTTCACCGCGCTGATCTGCGGATCGAGCCTGCACTTCCTGGACCTGAAGAAGGGTGGCGTCGGCGCGCTTCCGGAGTGGCTGAACGACCACCGCATCACGATCTCGAATCAGTCCACCTCGACCATGCGCGCGGCGCTGCATTCGGTCGAGGGCCGCGACCTTCTCCCAGCGCTTCGCCTGTTGTGCGTCGGGGGCGAACCGTTGCGTGCTCGCGATTGCGAGCTCGTCCGCGAGAAGCTCCACGCAGACTGCGTCCTGCAGAATGCGATGGCCTCCACGGAGACCCGGACCTACGCGCAGCACTTTGTGCGGCGCACTGACACGGTGACGGATCCGGTCCCGATCGGCTTCCCCGTCCTTGGGCGCGAGATACGGATCCTGGGCGACGACGGTCGAGAGGTGGCCCCGGGTAAGGGAGGGGAGATTGTGATCACCGCGGAGCATCTCGCGGACGGCTACCAGGGTTCGCCGGCGCTCACCGACGCACGCTTCGAGACGCTCGACTCCGGTCGCGTTCGCTTTCGGACAGGCGACCGCGGGTCGGTTGACTCGGAGGGGCGTATGGTCCACCTCGGACGCGCCGACTCGATCATCAAGGTGCGCGGGTATCGAGTCGACCTCACCGAGGTTGAGCGGCATCTGCGCCGACTCCATCCCGGGGTCGAGGCCCGCGCGCTCGCATTCAACGACACCAATGCCGAGCCTGCGGTCGGGGCCGTGATGGCCTCCAACGAACCGCCGACCCTCGCGGGACTCCGCGCCAGCCTGCAGGCGCACCTGCCGGACTACGCGCTTCCGGTCCGCCTGCTCGCCCTCGCTGAACTGCCGCAGAACGCGAACAACAAGGTCGATCGACGCGGGCTGCGGGATCAACTTGAGCGCATGCCACAGGCGCCCGCGGGTCCCGTGCCCCCCCCTCAAGACCTCGAGGCCGAGCTGACGTCGATCTGGTCCGAGCTGCTGCCAGGCCGCGGGTTCGATCGGGCGACGAGCTTCTTCGACGCGGGCGGTGACTCCTTGAGCGCCGTCATGTTGCTCACCGAGATCGAGCGCCGGCTCGACAAGCGCGTCGCCCACGCGGACCTGCTGCGATCACCGAGCATCATGCAGCTGGCGGCCTTCCTGGAGTCGCCCTCGCTCCCCACCCGCCACATCATCGACATCCCGCGACCCGGCGCTCGATCTGGTGGCCCGGACGTCTACTTGCTGCCGTCCATCACGGGGTACGCACCCTCCCTGGGAAACCTCGCCGAGCTCTCCACGAGCACGGGTGAGTTCAAGTGGCTCGCTCCCATTCCGCCGGGCGAGGCGGAGCCCGACCAGTACTCGATCAGCTGGGTCGCGCAGCAGTACGCGACGGAGATTCTTGAACGTCCGCCGGGCAAGCCCATCGTCCTCGTCGGGTTCTCGTGGGGCGCGTATGTCGCGCACGAGCTCGCTTGCATCCTCAAGGAGTCCGGGGCCCCCATCCGCCTCCTCGCCCTGCTGGACGCGAGGGTGACCACCTCCGCCCTTCCGAAGCCAGTGTCGTGGCCCAGGCGCGGGCTCGCACAGCTGCTCAACCTGCCGGCCTGGATCCGCTACGACCTGCTCACCGTCGACCTGAAGAGCCTCCAGACCCGGATCGCAGGGATGTTCGCCGGATCCAAGGAGGACGCGGAGCCCAACCTCGGGGCCTTCTTCGGTCGCGGGGGATTCTCCGAGTCCTTCGAGACTGATTTCTTTGCCCGCTTCAACGCGGCGGTGAGCTTCAGGCCTCGGCCTTGGCGTGGCCCCACGGCGGTCGTGCGCGCGCGAGCCCAATCGCTCAAGGACCCGCGCCTCGGCGCGCTGGGCTGGGAGCACTTCGTCGACCCCGCACCGGATCTCTACACGGTCGCGGGACATCACGAGTCGTTCCTGCTCCCGCCCCACGTACACAAGCTGGCCCGGGACCTGGACCGTTACCTGGCCGAAGAATGAACGCGCCGGGGCGAGGCGCCGTCCGAGAGGCCGCCTCTGCTCCGGTGGATAAGCGATCCAAACTGCCACTTGGCGGAGCCGCGGATCGTGGGGGTGGTTGAAGGAGAACAGGAGGGA
>CAZEFP010000241.1:0-5667 GCA_964511565.1 uncultured Planctomycetaceae bacterium | reverse complement strand
CTCCGTCCTGACCGCGGCGCTCCTGAGCCTGCCGGTCTGGGCCTGCGTGCTCGGGGTGTACGCCGCGCTCGGCATGGGCGTCGGGCTCGAGGGGCTCGCCGCGGCGGACCTGCTCTTCGGGGCGAGCCTCGCCGTCCTCGGGAGCCTCGTGCCGATCAACGGCTTCCTCGGCTTCGGGATGCTCGATATGGGCTGGGCCTGGGGCTTCGCGGCGGTGGGCGTCCCCGAGAGCCACGCGGTCTCCACGGGGCTCGCCTTCCACACGCTCTACATCCTCGGGGTCGGGATCCTCGGCGCGGTCGGCCACGCGCGGCTGCTGTCCTGGCGCCGCTGAGCCTCGCGGCGCACGGGCGAGGAGCGCCCCTGGCCCGGCCTACTTCGCAGCCGAGGGGGACTGGGGTGTCCCCTGCCCGCGGACGAGGACGTGGGTGGCGCCGGTGGCGAAGGGGCCGAAGGCCTCGGGTTCACCACCGTCCGGCCAGTGGACGGTGACCGAGTCGACCGTCGAGGCGTCTCCGAGACCGACGTGGGCCTGGATCTGGTTCGCGGAGCAGTAGCCGTAGGCCCCGGTGACCGTTCGCCAATAGACCTCGTCTCCCGAGCTCACGCGGATCCGCGCGCCGATCACGTCCTGGACCGGCTGCCCCTCGGGGGTCACCACGCGGAAGCCGACCCAGCTCCCCTGGGCGCCGACGTTGCGCAGGATGCGCGCCCGCGCGCCATTCTCGGAGAGGACGATGTCGATGTCCCCATCCCCGTCGATGTCGCCCAGCGCGAGCCCGCGGGTCGAACCGAAGTAGGCGTCGCGGACTCCGCCCTGGGGCTTGGCCTCCTTGAACCTGCCGTTCCCCAGGCCTCGGAACAGCTGGTTCGGCTCGGCGTAGGGGTCGTTGGCATCGAATGACATCGTCCAGCGGGCGACCCGGCCGTTGCCGATGTAGAGGTCGAGCACGCCGTCCTGGTCAAAGTCGGCGATCCCGAGCCCGAAGCCCGTGAAGTTGAGGCTGTCTGCGTGCAGCCCCGCGTTGAGCGTGCGGTCCCGGAAGGTGCCCCGGCGATTGACGTAGAGCGTGTTGCTCTCGGATCGAAGGTGGGTCATCAGCAGGTCCGGGTCCCCATCATTCTCGAGGTCCAGGACCGCGACGCCCATCCCGGCCTCGGCGGTCCCGTTCATGTTGACGGCGCACCCGGAGAGGAGCGAGCGGTCGACGAAGGTCCCGTCGCGACGATTGATCCAGAGCTGGTTCGCCATCCCGTCGTTCGCGACGTAGATGTCCTGCCAGCCGTCTCCGTCGTAGTCGTCGACGACCACGCCAAGGCCGTTGCCGAACGCCGCATGGATCCCCGCCTCGTCCGAGCGGTCGAGGAAAGTGCCGTCCCCCTCGTTCCGGTAGAAGACGTCCTTTGCCGGAGCGTCGTAGTTGTTCGGGCTGCAGTAGTCCAGGTTGCCGCCCACCCCGGTGCAGGGCAGGTCCGACTCCTTGGCCCAGTCGACGTAGTTCGTGATGAACAGGTCGAGGTCGCCGTCCCGGTCGGCGTCGAAGAAGGCGGTGCTGGCTCCCCACCCGGCATGCCCGACCCCGGCGGCCTCGGTCACGTCCGTGAAGGTCCCGTCACCGTTGTTCCGAAGGAGCGCGTTGGGGCCGAGGTTGGTGATGTAGAGGTCGAGGTCACCATCCTGGTCGTAGTCACCTACCGCTGCGCCGCGCCCGTTGCCCCGGTGCCCGGCACCGCTGGCCTCGGTCACGTCCTCGAACCGGCCCGATCCGTCATTGCGGAACAGTCGATTCGCTTGTGCCTCTTCGCCACTGGCTGCGGGGTCGCCGGACTGCAGGCAGTAGACGTCGAGGTCCCCATCGCCGTCGTAGTCGATGAGCGCGATGCCCGCGCCGATGACTTCTGGCATCAGGAACTTCTGTTCGTCATGGGCGACGTGCTCGAAGCGCAGGCCGGACTCATCGGTCACGTCCTCGAACCAGATCTGGTCGCTCGCCCCACCGGCGGCTCCCGGTTCGGAGGATCCACCGGAGCAGGCGCAGAGCGCTGCGATCAGGAGCAGCGGCCCGAGGCCTGCGATGTGGCGTCCGGTCGACGTCGACCCCACGTGGATCATCGGCGTGCGCCTCGCCTGAGCTGCTCGAGCCGCGAACGGACCTGGACGACTCGCTCGTGGCCAGGGGCGATCGCCTCGGCCTCCGCGATCATTCGCTCGGCGTCCGCGAACCGCCCGGCCGAGAGGTAGAGAGAGGCGGCGCTCACGCGGGAAGGGAGGAACCTCGGGTTCAACGCGCTCACTCGCTCGAACGCGGCGCAGGCCTCGGCGGGCTGACCCAGCCGGACGTTGGTCTCGGCCAGGATCAGGAAGGCCTGGGCGTCCTCGGGCGCCAGCTCGGCGGCCGTCAGCGCGCTCTCCCTGGCCGCGACCAGGTCCCGCTGTTTGGCGCAGATCTCGGCCCGCGAGAGGTGGCCGCGCGCCTGCCCGGGCGAGAGCGCGACGGCCCGATCAATGGCCTTCCGGGCCGCAGGCAGGTTGTCGAGGCCGGCCTCTGCGATGGCGAGGTTGAGCCAGACACCGAACTGTTGGCTGCCGGACTCCGCGATCTCCACGAGGAGTTGTCGCGCGCTCTCCCAATCCTCGAGCTGGAGGTAGACGCCCGCCAGGTTGGAATGGATGACCTCGTCACCGGGGTAGTACTCGAGCAGCTCTCTGAGGACCCGAATCGCTCGACCGGTGTCCCCGTTGCTGCTGAGCTGGGTGGCGAAGGCAATGCGCTCTCCGTAGGCCAGCTGCAGGCTCGTGATCTCCGAACCGCTCTCATGGGGGATCAGGGCGCGCCCGGCGCCGAGGCCTTCGGTGAGGGCCTCCTCGGCCTCGTCGATTCTTCCGAGGTCCCGCAGGGCCAAGCCATAGGCGTAGAGCGCCGGCTTCAGGTTCGGAATGACCTCGAGGGCGTGCTCGAGGGGCTCGATCGCCTCCTCGGAACGATCCAGCGCGACGAGCGTCTCTCCCAAGCTGGCCTCGGCCAGCGGGGCCCGGGTGGCGGAAGCCAGAGCCACCGCGATTCGGAAGGACGAGAGGGCTTGCTCGAGGTCGCCCGCATCCAGGTACAGGTAGCCGACACGGTGGAAGACGGCGGCGCTGTCGCCCATCTCGTCGCACGCGGCGAGGAGCCGAGAGGTGCCCTCGTCGAGCTCCCCCAGGCCGACCTTCGCGATGCCCAGTCGGAAGTTCCAGACCGGTTCATCGGGATCGAGCGCGAGGGCGTTCTCGTAGGACATCGCCGCCTCGGTGGTGAGCTCGTTCGCCTCGTACAGGAGGGCGAGCCGACCATGCATCGCCGCGCTGTCCGGCTGTGCCTCGACCTGGGCCACGTAGCGATCGATGGTGTCGGCCAGGAGGGGGCCGAGGGAGACCTCACCCTGGGGGCGGACTGGGTCGATCGGGCCCGGTTGACCACAGCTCGCGGCCAGCATGAGGGCCGCGCAAGGGAGGAGACTTCGCTGGGCAGAGAACATTGGTCGTTGATGAAAGTGTAGCCCGCTCCGTGGGGCCAAGTCGTCATGACCCAGGTCAATCGACCGGAGGGGCAGGGCCCCGCAGGGGGCCCTCCTCGGCCCCGGTCTTGCCGGCTGTCAGGCCTTGGCTGGTCTATCCTTGCACCATGAGCGAATGGGAACGAGAGGGCCGCTCCGACGGCCCCGCGGGCGAGGCCGCTGCCGGCCGGCGGGTGGGGCTCGTGATCGAGCTCCGGCCTGAGATGGAGAGGCGCTACCGGGCGCTCCACGCGGACCCGTGGGAGGGCGTGCTGCGCCGGATCACCGGCTCCAACATCCGGGACTACTCCATCTACCTGGCGAGGGTCCACGGACGCCTGCTCCTCTTCAGTCACTTCCGCTACGTGGGGGACGACTTCGAGGCGGACATGAGCCGGATCGCAGAGGACGAGGAGACGCGCCGCTGGTGGCGGGAGACCGAGCCCTGTCAGATGGTCCTGCCGGGGACGCCGGACGGGGAGCAGTGGCTCCCGGCCGAGGAGGTCTTCCACCACCCGTGACGGCCGGGCGCGGAGGGCCGCTCTCCATTGAGAGAGCCCGGCGCCACCCGAGGGTGACGCCGGGCTCTCGGCGTGGTTTGGCGTGACGCGCTCAGCGGCTCCGGGACGCCTTGAGCCTCTCGATGGCCGCGCGCGCGTCGCGCTCGGCCGCAGTGCCCTTGTGCTTGTCCCGGATCTTCTGGAGCTCCTTCTTGGTCTTGTCGTAGCGCGAGGCCTTGACCTTGCCTGAAGTCAGCTTGAGGACCTTCTCCTGCGCCTTCAGGATCGCCTGGGCCTCCTTGTCGCCCTTGAGCTCCGCGAGGATCGCCGTCACCTTCTCGCCGCCGGGCCAGACCTTCACGGCGTCCTCGAGGGACTCGCCGATGGTCTGGACCTTGAGCCAGTCGCCCGCCTTCGCGGCTTTCTCCATGTTCGAGAGGCGACCGTCGGCCATGCCGACCACGGCGGCGGCGATGTCGGGGTGCTCCTCCTCGATCTTGGCAGAGGCCTTGATGGCGTCGCCCAGGTTGCCCTTGCGCAGGGCCTTGGCGACCTTGCTGCACGACTTCGGCCACTCGTACATCGGCGTCTTGAGCGCGCCCTTGAGGAGCGGCTTCAGGACCGACGCGTTGATGCTGGCGGGGTGCCCCGAGTAGGCGATGTTGCCCTGGGCATCCACGACGACGGCGGAGGGGAAGCCCCTCGCGCCGACCTCTCGCATGAGCTTCTTGGAGTGGTCGAAGGCGTAGGCGTACTTGGCGCCGTGCTCCTTGATCCAGGGGTCGGTCTGGCTCTCACTCTCGCTGGCAACGCCAACGATGGTCAGGCCCTCGCTCTCGAACTCTTCCATGAGCTCGTTGAGGTGAGAGACCTGGCCGCGGCAAGGGCCTCACCAGTACTCGAAGAACTCGATGATGACGACGCGGCCGAACAGGTCCTCGAAGGACTCGGCCTCGGTCTGCTTGAACTTCTCCAGTTCAGGGGTGGGGAGCGGATCGCCGACGCCGGCCGCGGGGAGCGGGAGCGCCAGGGAGGCACCCAGTGCCAGCGCCGGGAGAGCGACGGGCAGGAGCGAGAGGGTGGTCATGTTGGTCTCGTGGGTCGAGATGGGTTCGGCTGGCGGGCGCCTGGGCGCCGCCAGTGGTGGAATCACTATGGACTCACGGAGGGGTTACGGGAATGCCCTTACCTTGATCTATCACCGGATGGCCCCTCCGGCACCAGTATGAGGACCCGGCGCACGCTGGCGTCTAGCCCGGGCCCCGGCCCGCCGTCCCCGAGCCCCCCCGAGAACCATGCTCCTGATCCTCACCCTCGCAGCCGCCGCCGTGCCTGCAGCCTCGCTCTCGCACGAGCACCCGGGGGCCGAGCGCGGACCGAACGTCCTCGTGCTGCTGGCGGACGACCTCGGCTGGATGGACGTGGGCTTCAACAACCCGGACACGTTCTACGACACGCCGTCCCTCGACCGTCTCGCGGCCCAGGGGGTCCGCCTCACGGACGCCTACGCCGCCTGCCCCGTCTGCAGCCCGACCCGGGTGAGCCTGATGACGGGCCGCCACCCCGCGCGCCTGAACACCACCGACTACTTCGGTGCGCCGAACGAATTCTTCGGCCAGGCGCTGCCGGCAGG
>CAZEFP010000240.1:5305-5679 GCA_964511565.1 uncultured Planctomycetaceae bacterium | reverse complement strand
CTCCCCCCATTGCCTCCCTCCTTCCTCCCCCCCCATCCCTGCTCAGGCAGGCCCCGGATCGCCCTCCCAGGCGCCCAGGACCCGACTGGCAACCCTTTGACGGCCCGTTTCTCTTCCTTCCAACTGCCGTCTAGCGCACTTGGAAGGGCTCGTGGAGACTGCGGACCCGTCCCATCCCCATGCCCCGACGGCTCGGGCCGTCTGCAACGTGACCGGAAGCGCCAAGAACACCCCTCCCGCCCAGACCGACCTCGCCTCTGCTGTCCGTGGCGCCATGGAGCCCGGGCTCCCCCAGGATGCCCGAGATGGCTCCCGGGACCGCGCCCTGGACCGGGCGCGCGGGCTCGACCCCCGCGAGGACGCGGCGGACACCC
>CAZEFP010000240.1:0-5295 GCA_964511565.1 uncultured Planctomycetaceae bacterium | reverse complement strand
GCTGTCCGTGGCGCCATGGAGCCCGGGCTCCCCCAGGATGCCCGAGATGGCGCCCTGGACCGGGCGCGCGGGCTCGACCCCCGCGAGGACGCGGCGGACACCCACTCCGTAGACCGGGCCGAGCGGCCCCAGGAAGAGGCCGCGACGCCGGCGCTCTCGTCCGCGGACGCGGTGCCCACCCCGGCAGGCCCCTGGGCCTCGCGCTGGAGTCGCCTCGCCCACGGGCTGGGGATCGCCCCCACCACGCCCGTCGCCGTGGCCCTCAGCGGGGGCGCCGACAGCGTGTACCTGCTCCACCTGCTGGCCCGCTCCGAGCCCCGCCCCAAGGTGCTCGCAGTCCACGTGGATCACCGGCTCCGGGGCGAGGAGTCCCACGAGGACGCCGCCTTCTGCGCTCGCCTCTGCGCCAAGCTCGGGATCCCCTTCGCCCGCCGCGTGGCCGAGATCGACCCCCGCGGCGGGGACGTCGAGGCTCGCGCCCGGGAGGCCCGCTACAAGGCGCTCGCGGCGGAGGCGTCGGCCTCAGGGATCTCCGTCCTGCTCACAGGGCACCACGAGAACGACGCCGTCGAGACCCTGCTGATGCGCTGGATGCGTGGCTCCGACCTCGGCGGCCTCGCCGGGCTCCGCAGGGAGGCCGTGCTCGGGAAGGCGCGGTCCGCCGGACAGGACGGCTCCCCCGGAATGCGCGTGCTTCGCCCGCTCATGGGCATGCGCCGTGAGGAGGTCCGCAGCGCCCTCCGCCGTGAACAGCTCGAGTGGCGTGACGACAGCTCCAACGGGGCCTCCCAGTTCAGCCGCAACCGCGTCCGGAACGAGGTCCTCCCGCAGATCGAGGACAGCTGCGGCCAGGAAGGCGTCGAGAACTTCTTCGAGTTCGCCCGGGCGATCGAGTCCTTCGAGGACGAGCTCGCCGACCGCACCGGCCACATTCAATGGCGCTCCGTCGCCCACGAGGCCGCTCGCCGCTCCGCGTCCATGCCTGAACTGGGCGGCACGATCGACCGGCCGGACCTCGAGGCGCTCAGCGCGCCGCTCCTGCGACGCGCCCTCGGGCGCCTGATCGGCGAAGGGACCGGGAAGCGGCCCACGCGCGCCCTGCTCTCCGAGCTCGGAGACGCCATCGAGGAAGGGAGGACCCTGCGGGTGGACGTGCACGAGGGGTGGACCGTCCAGCTCCGCTCGGACGCGCTTCACCTGACCCCCCCCACAGCGAGCCTGCTGCCCGCCGGTGGCCAGCCCGCCGAGGGGAGTAGCGCCCCCATCGCTGGGCCAGGCCTCGTGCTGGGGATTGCTGGCGCGGTGCAGCTCGACGACGGCCGCTCGATCACCGCAGAGCTCGCCCCCGAGGGGGCCGAGCTGGCCGCGGACGACCCGACCGCCGTGGAGATCGACGGTGAGGGGATCGTGGAGCTCAAGGTCCGCTTCGCCCGCCCCGGCGACCGGTTCCAGGCCAAGGGTGCCCCCGGGCACAAGCCCGTCCGGCGCTTCCTCGGCGAGGCGGGGATCCCCCGCGAGGAGCGGGGGTTGGTCCCGGTGGTCCTTGCGGACGAGGAGGTGGTTTGGGTTGCAGGTGTCGCGGTCTCGGAGCGCCGTTCGGTGACCCAGGGGACCCGCCGCCGCATCCGACTGTCCCTGGACGGCGCCAGAGGCCAGTCCGGCCGGTGACTCTGACACCGGGGGGGGCTATGCTCCCTCCCCGTGTCCGCCCATTTCCGCCCCATCCCAGCCGCCCTTCCGGACCCCCACGGGCCTCCGGGCAGCGGTCAGCCGTCTGAGGATCCCCGAAAGAGCGTGGTCCAGCGCAACATCGCCAGGGTGAGGGAGGAGCTGCGCGCGGCTGCCGAGGGTGCCGGCAGGGCCGCGCCCACGCTGGTCGCTGTGACCAAGGCCGTGGACGATGACGTGGCCCGATTCGCCCTGGAAGCTGGCTGCGTGGACCTCGGGGAGAACCGCGCTGACGCGTTCGCCGAGCGGGTGGAGCGCTTCGCGGCCCTCGGACTCCGGCCTCGCTGGCACTTCATCGGGCACCTCCAACGCAACAAGGTCCGGCGTGTACTGCAGCACGCGGACGTGCTGCACTCCGTGGACTCCGACCGCCTCGGGAAGGCCGTCGCGCGGATCGCGGAGGAGCTGGGGCGACCCGTCGAGGTCTTCATCCAGGTGAATCTCACGGACGAGGCCGAGAAGAGCGGCTTCACCGCGGATGAGGCGGCCGAGGCGGTCCTCCTCCTCGCGAACTCGCCGGCTCTCACGGTCCGTGGGCTGATGGCCATGGGTCCGCTGCGCGGCCACCGTACCCCGCGCGAGGTCTTCGAGGAGGCGAGGGCCCTCGCGGAAGGCCTCACCGCGGAGATCGGCCACGCGTTCGGTGGCGGCCGCTGCGAGCTGTCCATGGGGATGAGCGGAGACGCCACCCTCGCGGCGGAGCTGGGCTCCGACCTCGTCCGCGTGGGCTCGGCACTCTATGACGGTCTCGCGGCCCCGAACGGCCGTGGACCAGCCAGCAGCGCGACAACCCAAGACGCCCCGATCGGGCCACAGGCCGACTGATGGAGCCCCTCTACATCGAAGTGATCGGCGCCGGCGCCGCGCCGGCGGAGCTGCCGCGGCAGGGCAAGCTCGTGATCGGCTCATCCAGCGAGAAGGCCTCCTTCGTGGTCGCGGGCCAGGGGGTCGCGGACGTTCACTGCGCCATCGGCCGGATCAAGGGGGGCGGCTGGGCCCTGCGTGACCTCGGCTCCGAGTTCGGCACGCTGCTCAACGGCGAGCCCGTGGACGCCACCCGCCTCAGCGACGGCGACGAGATCATGCTCGGCTCGAAGAAGCTTCGCATCTTCTCCCTCGCCGCCGGGAAGAGCGCCACCGCCCCCAGCCCGCCTGCGGACCGGCCCGCAGCGTCTCCCCAGCCCGAAGATTTGGTGCTCCCCGAGCCTGAGCCCGAACCGCAGCCGGAGCCCGCGCCCCCCCTCGAGGAGGTCACGAAGCCCCGGAGCACGCCCCGTTCGGCGGCTGGCGCCCTGCCCGCGATCACCGGCTATCAGGTGGATCGGCTGCTGGGCCGCGGCGCCATGGGCGACGTCTACCTGAGCACCCAGGAGAGCCTCGACCGCCGGGTGGCGCTGAAGGTGCTCAAGCCCAAGCTCGCCGGAGACCAGATCTTCGTCCAGCGCTTCAAGGACGAGGCCCGCGCCGCCGCGCGGCTCAACCACCCCAATATCGTGACCGTCTTCGACGTCGGTCAGTCCGGGGAGCGCCACTTCCTCTCGATGGAGTTCATGGCCGGCGGGTCCATCGAGGCGCGGCTCGAGGAGCTGGGCCCGCTTCCCTGGCGCGAGGCCCTCGACGTCCTGCGGGACGCCGCCGCGGGGCTCGTCTACGCGGAGTCGCGCGGGATCGTCCACCGGGACATCAAGCCCGAGAACCTGATGCGCAATCAGGACGGGGTGACGAAGATCGCGGACCTCGGACTCGCCGTCCAGGTCGAGCAGGAGACGGTCGACTCCAGCGGCGGGAAGATCTTCGGTACGCCACACTTCATCGCGCCCGAGATCGCCAAGGGCGAGCCCGCGGACGCGCGCGGCGACCTCTACGCCCTCGGCGTGACCGCGTACCGGGTCCTGTCCGGCAGGACCCCCTTCGAGGGCCCCACCTCTCGGGACATCCTGCGCGCGGCGATGACCGAGGAGCCTGCGAGGCTCGGCACCCTCGTTCCCGGGCTCCCGGCCCGGCTCGAGTCCGTCGTCCACCGACTCCTGGAGAAGGACCCCGATCGGCGCCCCCCCTCCGCGTCCATCCTCCTCAAGGAGCTGGAGGCCATCCGCTCCGGGGACACCGCCGCGGCCGCTCCCCAGCCCGCCGCCGCGCCGAAGTCCAAGGTCGGCCTGCTCGCGGGCGCCGTGATCGTGGCAGCGGCCGCTGCGGCCTACGTCGCCTTCAGCGGCGGCGAGGCGCCTCCCGAGGAACCGGAACCCTTCAAGGGGAACGGCGCCACCGCCAGGGTCGAGGAGGGCCCGGAGGTGGTCCCCACCCCACCTTCGGCAGGCGACCAGGGCTCTGACCTTGCCGCGGGAACCACCGTCGGGACCGGACCGGCGAGCTCGGACGCCGCCGCAGCGACCACGGTGAAGGAGACCCGGCCCGCGGTGGAGGCGGAGTTCGAGTACCAGGCGGAGCGCGCCTTCCTCGCCCTCAGCGAGGAGCTCCTCACCCCCAAGGACCGGGCCATCCGGCTCCGAACCCTCGCCGAGCAGTTCGCGGGCACCGACGCGGCCGCCCGCGCCGTCGACGAGGCCGACCTGATCGAGTCCGGCGCCTCCGCCGCGACCGAGGTGGCTGCGGCCCGGGAGGCGGCGCTGGCCGCGGCCCTCGGCGCCCTGACCACCGCGGCCAACTTCGAGGCCAGCCCCTTCCATCCCGGCCAGGCCCTGCGCGCGATGAACCTCATCGTTCCCCCGGGGAACCTCGCCACTGACCCCGAGTACACCGCGGGTCGTGCGGCCCTCGTGGACCGAGCCATGAAGATCGGGTTGGCGCGTGGCGTCGCCGCCATGACCGCGGCGGACCAGGCCGCGGCCCGGGGAGACCTGGCCGCAACCCGAGAGCCCCTGCGCGACTTCGTCGGCCTCGCGGATCTCCCCACCGAGGAGGAAGCCCCGCTGCTCGTCGGACCGGGGGCTCCGGCCTCCGTGAAGGAGTTCGAGGACCTCGCCAGCGCCGCGAGGAGTCGCCTCAGCGACCTCAGGGGCAAGGAGGACCAGTTCGAGGCGATCCGAACCGCCAGGGAGCGCGCCGCCGTGGCGGCCGGGCTGGGCGGGGGGCTCGAGTCCGACCTGCGGCAACTCTCCCTCGCCAGCGCCAGCGCGAGATTGCAGAAGGCGGCCGAGCTCACCAGCGACGGGGACCTTGCGGGCCGCCTCCGGGTCCTGGCTGCGGACCTCGACCGATCCCAGAGCGTCATCGAGGCGCTGCTCGTCGGCTGGAGCGAGCCCGGCTGGCGTCGACGGGGGGTGATCGATCCGCGCAGCGGCGGCAGCGCGAGCGTTCTAGGGACCGCTCCCGGCGCGCTCGTGCTGGAGGCCGATGGCGGCCAGCAGACCGTCCCCCTCGCCGAGTGGTCCGCCGATCCCAAGGCGCTGGACAACCTCTTCAAGGGCCGGCTCGACCGTAGCTGGACCCCCGAGGAGGAGACCGGCATCATCACCCTGATGGGGTTGAGCGCCTCGCTTCAGCTCATCGACACGCTCAACCCGGCCCTGAGGGAGGAGTCGAGGAGGATCCCTCGGAGCGCAGCGG
>CAZEFP010000239.1:5034-5715 GCA_964511565.1 uncultured Planctomycetaceae bacterium | reverse complement strand
TAGGTCTCTCGTACATCGGGGCCAAGCCGCCGTCAGGGGCCACCAGGAGGGGGTCGAACCGCCCTCGCGCTGCAAGGCGGCCACCCCGCATTGAACGGGTCTTGCTTGCGCTGGGGCGACCCGTCGCGGACGATCTGAGCCCTCGGGAGGAGGGTCACCCTCCCCCGGGCCCATAATTCCGCCCGAACCTCGGGACCCATGGTCCTCGACGGGAACGGCATCACCCGCGCCTCTGGCGCATTCGACTCTTGTCCGAACCGTCCCTCACGCAGCACGCGTGGTCGGGGCCGAGCTGGAATCTCCCGCTCGTCCGCGCCGCCCACGAGAGCTTCTGTCAGAGAATCGATCGGTCCGCGAGTGTCACTCGATCTTGAAACTCTGATGAGCTCACGCCTCTTTGTCGGCAATCTCTCCTGGGATACGACCAACGACACCCTCCGCCAGGCCTTTGAGTCCAGCGGCCACCCCGTCAACGACGTCCACATTGTGATGGACCGCGAGACCGGCCGCCCCCGCGGCTTCGGCTTCGTCGAACTGTCCGACGACAACGCAGCCCAGAACGCCATGGGCACCATGGACGGTGAGATGGTCGACGGCCGTCCCATCCGCATCAGCGAGGCCCGCGAGCGCGCCCCGCGCCGCGACTAGTCGCGCCGCTGGTCTTCGGACCAGCTGCGAAGC
>CAZEFP010000239.1:0-5024 GCA_964511565.1 uncultured Planctomycetaceae bacterium | reverse complement strand
TCGCGTCGGCGTCGAGGTCTCACGCCCCGGGCCAGGATCCGGTCAGCGGCACGCCGCCCGTGAACACCGCCGCCGCCCGCAGCTCGTCGTCCAGGGCAACGAGGTCCGCTCGCATTCCCGGGCACAGGGCGCCGACCTCGTCCTCGAGGCCGAGGAACCGAGCCGGCGTGGACGACGCCATGTGCAGCGCGTCCTGAAGCGGGATCTGTGCACCCCGCACGCAGTTGCGAACGGCGGTCGCCATGTCCAGGGCGGAGCCCGCGAGGTTGCCCTCCTCGTTGACGCAGCGCAGCCCGTCGAGGCGCACACGCTGCCCGCCGAGCTCGAACTCCTCGAGGTCGACCCCGACCGGCTGCACCGCGTCGGTGACCAGCATGAGGCCCGAGGGCCCCGCCGCCCGCCACGCGGCCCGGAGCGCACCAAAGTCCACGTGGACACCGTCCGCGATCACCCCGCTCGTCACCCCCGGGGTCGCGAGCGCCGCGCCCACCAGCCCGGGCGCGCGGCTCTCCATGGGGCTCATGGCGTTGAAGAGGTGCGTGACGCCGGTGACCCCTCCCTCGAAGGCCGCCCTCGCCTCCCCGTAGGTGGAGGCGCAGTGGCCGAGCGCGACCCGGGCCCCGCCCTCCAGGAGCCTGGGCAGCGTCCCCTCCCCCAGGGCGCAGGCCGCGGCGGTCACCAGGACCACGCCAGGAGCCCCGCCGAGGATCGCCTCGAGGTCGCCTTTCTCCGCCCCTCGCACGAAGCCGCGGTCGTGGGCGCCGGTCTTCCTCGGGTCCAGGAACGGCCCCTCGAAGTGCACGCCGAGGATCCCCGGGACGCCCTCCTCGCGGGCCTGCTCCACGGCCCCACGCGCCGCGACCATCTTCTCCCGGGAGTCCGTGATGAAGGTCGGGAGCAACGAGGTGGTCCCGAAGCGACGGTGGGCGGCGGCGATGGTCCGGAGCGTGTCCACGTCGGGCGTGTCGTTGAAGAGCACGCCGCCGCCGCCGTTGACCTGCACGTCCACGAAGCCGGGCGCGAGGTCCACGTCGCCCTGGTCCAGCACGGGGACCGCATCGGGGACCCTCGAGCGCGGGACCACGTCGAGGACGGTGCCCCCCGCGACGAGGACGGCGTGGTCCTCGACCAGGCCCCTCGGCCCGAGGGTGTGGATGCGTGCGGCTGCGATCGCGACGTCTGGGGTTCCCGGCGGCTGATTCATCCCCCGCGATGGTACGACGGCGGGAACCCAGGGGCTCCCCCTTGCGCCGGGCCGTGCCCAACGGGACAGTCCTCCCCATGGCCGCCCCGGAGGATCCCGCCCACGGAGACGATGCTCCCGAGCACGACGGGCCGCAGAAGCCCCACCTGAGGTGGACGGCGGCGGTCCTCGGCGCGATCGCCGTCCTCGGGCTCCTCGCCTACCGGGTGTGGGCCGGCGAGGACCCGAAGGTCGAGACCGGCGGTGCCGCCTCGCCCGACGGGACGGAGGCTCCCCCCGCGGCCGAGCCCGTGGATCCCGTGGCCGCCGCGCTCCTCGCGGCCGAGGACGCGCTGGACCGCGGGCTCATCGAGGAGGCGGCGCTCCGTCTCGAAGAGCTGCGGGAGACCCACGGCGACTCCGAGCCCGCCGCCGACCTCGCCCAGCGGATCCAGCTGCGGGTCGCCGCCCACCGGGCCGCCCTGCGCCCCATGGAGTTCCGCATCGAGTCCTTCGAGACCGAGCTGGACGCCGTCTTCGCCCGGGTCCGCCTCGGGGGGGAGGTCGTCCACTCCTCCGGGCTCCTGGTCCCCTCCTTCTCCCGCGCCAGCGGCGCCAGGCGGGCGAACGTCTTCACCGTCCGGACCTCCTTCGACCGCGGCGTGACCCTCGAGCTGCTGGAACCCGGCGGCCTGATCAGCGGCCCCGAGGTCGTCTTCGGGCCCGTGGAGGTCTCGGCCCTCCCCCACCTCACCGGAGGCATCGTGGAGTTCGAGGACCCCGACGCCCCCGTGAAGAACCTCGTGGTCCGCTACACGCGCAGCCTCTTCCGGCCCGGCCTGACCCCCGACCGAGCGCCGGATTCGGTGGACTCGGGGGCGACCCCCAGCGAGCTGGTGCGGGCCATCGCCGCCGCCCTGGACGGGGCGCGCCTGTCCGAAGCCGCCGCGCTCTTGACCCGGCTCGAGAACGACGCCCCCGATCACGCGGACGCGGCCTTCCTGCGCCAGCGCCTGGGGGACCGCGAGGTTGCCCTGCGCCGGAATCTTCGCACCGTCCGCTTCGTCCTCCTGGAGGTCGCGTGCGACCCGAAGCCCGGCGGCTCGCCCTGGTCCGGGGACGGCTCGGAGCCGGACTTCGAGGTGCGGGCCATCGCCGACGAGGAGACGGTGGCAGAGACGGGCGGGGGCGCGACGGCCCCGTTCCTGGTGATCGAGGACAACCTGGCCCCGCCGCCCGGCAACGTGCTCGAGGTGACGGCGAGGGGGGACGCGACCATCGAGCTCGCGGTCTTCGACACCAGCCCGACCTTCAGCTCCACGCGCGTCGGGTCGGTCACGCTCCCGGTGGTGCTCGCCGAGCTGCCGGGCGGCAGCGGGACCCTGACCATGGAGCGCGAGCCCAGCGTGCTGGTGCTCCCCGCGAGTGACGCCAACCGGGTGCGCAGGGTCGTCCTGCGCTACTCCGTGCTCGACTGAGCACGCCCCCTCGGCCGGGTTGGCTGGCCGAGAGGGCGGGCCCAGGCGGGCTCAGTCCCCGTCGACCTCCGCGGCCGACTCCTCCCCGGACTCGGCCTCGGGGAGCCGCAGCAGCGGCGTCTCGAGGGCGCGGGCCGCGGCGTCGATCCCCCGCAGCTCGTCGCCGAGCACGGGGGCGAGCCGGTCCAGGGCCCCCTCGATGGCGGCGGAGAGCTCGGCGGCCACAGCGACCATCTGGTCGGTCGGGCGGAACTCCCCCTGGAGCGCGCCGGAACGCACGCCGGCGAGCTTGTCCGTGAGCCGGATCGGGTAGTTCAGGGGGTCCTGACGGCTGCGGTTCTTGGTCTGGTAGAGCTCCTCCTCCACCGCCTTCATCACCTCAAGCGCGCCGTCGATGCGGGCCTCCAGGGCCTCGGCTCCGTCCGACTCCGGGAGGCGTCCCTTGAGGCCCTCGAGGTCCTCCCGCGCCGCCCGCAGGTCACGGATGGCCTTGTGGGCGCGGGTCAGGAGCTCGCCGGTGGAGCGGGCGAAGCGGTACTGCTCCACCAGGTCCATGCCGGTGGCATCGGAGCGGGGGTCGGCGAGGACGAGCCCCGAGACCCCGGCGGTCTCGCCGTCGACGGTGAGCTCCACGCGGTACTGGCCGGGCGGGACCTTGGGCCCGCCGAGGCCGCCGTTCCACAGGATCATGTCGTCGAAGGACTCGGCCCCTGTGGCCCGCAGGTTCCACGTGAAGCGGTGGAAGCCTGCTCCCGTGGGGAGCACGTTGCTGCGCTCGGCGGCGAACTCCCCGTCGCTCTTCTCGCCCTCGGGCGTGAAGGTGCGGATCACCGCGCCGTCGTAGTCCTTGATGGTCAGCTCGACGTCCTCGGTATCGGTCGCGAGGCGGTAGTCGATGGTCATGCCGAAGGCCGGGTTGCTGCCCGCGGGCTCACCGCCGCGGCCGCGGCCGCCCATGGCGCGCGTGGCGTCCATCGGCGCGTAGAGCACCGTGGCCCCGGCGTGGGACGCCGCGTCCAGCTGGCGGAGGGGCGTCAGCTCATCGAGGATCCAGAAGCCCCGGCCCTGGGTCGCGACCACGAGGTCCCCCTCGGCGATGGCGAGGTCCGTGATGGGCACCACCGGCAGGTCCAGCTGCAGGGGGTCCCAGCCCTTGCCGTCATCGAAGGAGACGTAGAGCCCGCGCTCCGTGCCCGCGAAGAGCAGGCCGCGCCGCTCGGGGTCGGCCTCGATCGCGCGCACGAAGTGGTCGCCCTCGATGCCCCCCGAGAGGTCCTGCCAGGTGCGGCCGAAGTCGGTGGTGTGGTAGAGGTACGGCCGGAAGTCGTCGAGCTTGTAGCGCGTGCCCGCGAGGTACGCGCCGCCCGACGTGAACGGGTCGGGGATGAGGTCGTTGACCTGGGTCCACTCGGGGAGCGCGCCGGGGGTCACGTCCTCCCAGGTCGCGCCGTCGTCCACGCTCACGTGGACCCGGCCGTCGTCGGACCCGCACCACAGGATGCCCCTCTGCAGCGGGTGCTCGAAGGCGGCGAAGATCGTGCAGTAGTACTCGACCCCGGTGTTGTCCTTGGTGATCGGGCCGCCCGAGGAGACGAGCAGGGCCGGGTCGTTCCTCGTCAGGTCCGGGCTGATCTGCTTCCAGCTCTGGCCCAGGTCCGTGGAGCGGAAGAGCACGTTGGAGGCGGCGTAGAGCGCGGGGCTGCCCTCTTCCCCCGGCGCCACTTCCAGGTCCCCGTGGGGCGAGAAGAACAGGGGGAAGTTCCACTGGAACCGATAGCGCATGCCCTCCGCGCCGGCGCCCATGGGGTTGTCCGGCCAGACGGTCACGTTGCGGCGCTGGCCCGTGCGGTGGTTCCGCATGGTCAGGTAGCCGCCGTAGGAGCCGCCGAACACGATGTCCGGGTCGGCGGGGTGGGCTGCGATGTGGCCGCTCTCCCCGCCGGCGGTGGGCTCCCAGTCGCGCACGCCGATGGAGCCACCGTCCAGGGAGCGGGAGCGGATCCGCACCGCGGAGTTGTCCTGCTGGCCGCCGAGGAGCCGGTACGGGAACGCCGTGTCCACCGAGACGCGGTACATCTGCGAGGTGGGCTGCATGTCCTGGTCGGTCCACGAGGCGCCGCCGTCCACGCTCACGTTGGCGCCGCCGTCGTTGGACTCGATCATCCGCGCCGGGTCGCTCGGGGCAATCCACAGGTCGTGGTTGTCCCCGTGGGGCGTGGAGATGCGCTCGAAGGTCTTGCCGCCGTCCGTGGACCGGTGGAAGCCCACGTTCATCACGTAGACGGTGTCCTCATCGGCGGGGTCCGCGACCAGCCGCGAGTAGTACCAGGCGCGCTGGCGGAGCTTGCGCTCGCTGTTGGTGC
>CAZEFP010000238.1:1057-5715 GCA_964511565.1 uncultured Planctomycetaceae bacterium | reverse complement strand
ACGCCGCCGCCCTTGGGCTTCTTGAAGTCGACGCGATAGATGATCCCCGTCCCGGAGTTGGAGGAGGAGGCGTCGCCCTTGGGCGCGCGGCCCGAGGCGAGGGTGTCCGTCGTGTAGATGAACCAGTCCCCGTTGTACGACGTTCGGACGTCCGGCAGCCCCAGGCCGAACAGGGTCCGCGCCCCCTCTGCCCCGGGGCGGTCGAAGGCGAGCGGCGCCTGCAGCGCGACCGACGGGTAACCAGCACGCGCGGCCTCCACCCAGAAGCCGTCCATCTGCACCTTGTTGGCGACGACCCCTGCGATCTCCTCGGGCAGCCCCTCACCGGCGGTCCGGGTCGCGAAGCCCGCGGCTCCGCCCAGGAGCAAGCTGAGCAGCAGCGAGACCAGCGCGTTGGCCTTGATCACCAGCTTGAGCAGCAGGAAGCCGACGACGAGGACCGCCGCGCCGATCACCATCGAGCGGTCGCCTCCCCCCAGCGCCGCCTGGGCGCCGGTGGGATCCATGTCCGCGACCGCGCGGGTCTCGGCCTCCACGTGGGCGAAGCCCGGAGAGATGAACCCGCCGTCGCTGATCGTCCGCTTGATGAAGCTGGGCACGCCGTTCTTGAGGGGATTCGCCCCGGTGTTGATCGCCGCCCAGCCGGCAGCCGACTCGGCGGGGTCGGTGGAGACCAGCGGACCCGCCGAGCCCATGGACCGCAGCTTGGCCATGTTGGGCAGCTCGCCGCTGTCCATCATCCGCTCCGTGGTCCGCCAGTCGGCGCCGTCGAAGCCCAGCACGAGCACGCGACCGTCTTCGGCCGCCGCGGGCGAGCCAGAACCGCCGGGGACGCCTGCCGAAGCCAGCGACACGGTCGCCGCGAGGGCCAGGATTGCGGAGCCGAAGAGACCACGGCGGAGGCCCGGGGGGACCGCGCGGAGGGAGTCGAGTTCAAACATGTTCGAGGAGAGTGGAGGCGTCCGGGATCGGAGCGCACTCGGTGGGGCCCGAGGCTAGTCTGTAGGCCGGCGCGGGCCGAGCACGCCGCCGGAAAGGACCATGATGGAATCGATGTCGACCGAGAAGCGTACGGGCCATGAGGCCTTAATTGGGCGTTCGAAGCCTCGCCACCCGGTGCCGTTCATGGGGCGCCCCCGCTGCGCGGGCGCCGCGGGGGTGGGCTGGCTCCTCGCGCTGCTGCTGGTGATTGTCGTGGCTGGCGCCGCCGTGTGGAAGGGCCTCGGCGGCGTTGAGCCCAATGGCATGCAGGACCTCGCCCAGCGCGACTCGGCGCCCACCCTTCAAGCCTCGCCCGAGCTCGCGGCCTCGGAGGCGACGGATGGCCCCCGCGCGGTCTCCGGCGTCGAGGCCGGACCCGCCGGCGCGTATGCGTCAATGGACCGCGTCTTCGAGGGCACCGGGATGATCTTCGGTGAGGTTCAGGTGGAGGCCGGCGTCCCCTATCCCGAGACCTGGACCCTCACCCTGGAGCCGTCGCGCGTCGCGAAGGGCAAGGAGAAGGCCATCACGAGGACGATCACGTCCGAGCCGGGTCAAAGAGACTTCCAGCTGGGCGACCTGCCGATGGCCTCCTACCGCCTGAGCGTCAGCGCTGAGGGGCTCGTGGCTCGTCCCCAGGAGGTCGCCCTCTTCAAGCTGGCGGGGTACGAGCACATGCCCGGGGTCAACGTGGTCCACGTGACCTCGCGCCTGGTGCGGGTCGCGAGCGTGGAGGGAAGGGTGAGGCAAGCCAGCGGAGACATGGCCGTCGACTACCCCCTCTACCTGATCGACCGGATGAATCCGAAAGAGGGCCGCATGGAGACCGTGACGGACTCGGCGGGTGGGTTCATCTTCTCCGACGTGCCCAGCGGGAACTGGATCCTGCGCACGGGCCACCCGGTGCACTCCACCACATCACCCCAGCCCGTCCTGGTGGACCTCGTCCCCGTCGCGGTCGATGAGATCCTCCTGCCCCCCCTCGCCACGCTCGAGGTCACGACGACGGACGCCTATGGGCGACCGTTCCCGGACGTGGAGCTCGTGGGCTATCTGCGGGGGAGCGGCAACGGTTCGTTCCGGACCAAGACGGACGCCTACGGGCGAGCCACCATGCCCTACCTCACCCCTGGCCCCTGGCGAGTCAACGCGACGGACCCCGTCGAGGGCCTGCGGTGCAAGCTCGACGTGGCCCTGCTCCCCGGCGAGACCACGCAGGGCGGTATGGACATGCGCTGAGAGCTCAGCTGGCGCCAAGCGCGCCGATGAAGTCCGCGATCAGGTCGTCGGGATGCTCGATCCCGCAGGCCACGCGGACGCAGCCCGGGCCGAAGCCGACGCCGAGACGCTCGGCCTCCGAGAGCCCCGTGTGTGACATGAGGTGCGGGATGCTGACCAGGGTCTCCACCCCACCCAGGCTCGGCGCGTCCACCGCGAGGCGGAGCCGGGAGACGAAGCCGCGGGTCTCGTCGTCGCCACCGGCGAGCTCGAAGGCCAGCATGCTCCCGTACAGCCCGCCCTCGAGGACGCGCGAGGCGAGGCCGTGACCGGGATCGTCGGAGAGGCCGGGATAGTGAACGCGCGCCACCTCCTGCCGCTGCGCGAGGGCGCCCGCGAGCGCCAGGGCGGCCCTGCACTGCGCTTCGACCCTGAGACCGAGCGTGGAGAGGCTGCGGCGGAGGAGCCAGGCGGCCGCGGGGTCGAGGATGGCGCCGGTGAGCTTGCGGTAGCCGGCCACACCCTCCATCTGCGCCGAGCTCCCGAGCACCACACCCGCGGTCACGTCCGAGTGCCCGGCGAGGGCCTTGGTGGCGGAGTGGACCACCAGGTCGGCGCCGTGGTCGAGCGGCCGCTGGACCACGGGCGTCGCGAACGTCGAGTCCACCGAGAGCAGGGCGCCGGCGCGGTGGGCCTGCTCGGCGAGACGAGGTAGGTCAGCGACCGCCACCGCAGGATTCGAGATCCCCTCCACGTGGACGAGCCCGGCCCCAGCCGCGAGGGCGGCCTCGAGGTCCGCCGCGTCGCGGACATCGAAGAACGTCACCTCGAACCCGAGCGAGGCCAGCGCCTTGGAGAGCAGGGCGCTCGTCCCGCCGTAGATCTGCCGCGCCAGCGCGACCTGCCCCTTCCCGTCGGGGAAGACGTGCAGCAGCATGGCGTGGATGGCGGCCATGCCGCTCCCGAACAGCACCGCGCGCTCGGCTCCCTCGAGCGCCGCGAGCACCTCCTCGGCCTCGGCCGCGTTGGGCGAGCCATACCGCGAGTACACCAGCGGCGTCTCCCAGTCCCCCGCGTCCGTGAGCTCATGGACAGCGGGGTGCTGCAGGAAGGTGGTCGCCCGACGGATCGGGGGCGAGAGATCAGGGTCCTGCGGTGTGGGCCGGCGTCCGGCGTGGACGGCGAGGGTCGAGAAGCGAAGCGGCGGGGTCATGGGGTCTTCCTCGGGTCTGAGCGGCACGTCAGGCGGCGTCCGCCGGGCTCACGATCGCCTGGACTGCGGCGGTCCTGGCGATTTGGAACGATACGGTCCACGCGGCTCCGTACCATTGTGGCCCAAATCGCCGACGCCCCCCCGGGCGTAGCTGCAGAAGCCCGCCCGTCCCGGCCCAGTCCCCATCACGCGCATGTCCGTCCAGCAGATCCTCGACCTCGACAGCATCGACCGGACCCAGATCGCGGTCGACCGCGCGACCCTGGACCAGTACCTCGCCCAGCGAGGCACCTTCGCCGTGCTCGACCACCTCGCTCACGTGGACCAGGAGGCCGGCATTGCCGTGGGCGTGAAGGCCATCCGCAGCGACGACTGGTGGGCCCAGGACCACATTCCCGGCAGGCCCATGTTCCCGGGGGCGTTGATGATCGAGACCGCGGCGCAGATCGCGTCCTTCGATTACTCCAAGTACCGGGTCGAGGGCGACGAGGAGCGCTTCGTGGGCTTCGGGGGCGTCGAGGACTGCCGCTTCCGGGGCGTGGTCGAACCGCCCTGCACCATGTTCCTCGCGGTGCGACTCGAGCGCGCAGGGAGCCGGATGTTCAAGTACAGCGCGGAAGGCTACGTGGAGCGGGACGGTGTCCTGCAGCCCAAGCGAGTCTTCGAGGCGACCGTGCTGGGCGTCCTGCTCTGAGCACAGAGCCCCCTCAGGAGAGCCCTGACCCGAAGGCGGGCGACGCCGGCTTCGAGTCTCCGGCCTCCTCTTCCTCGACGTCGTCCAGGATCGCGAGCACGTCGAGGCTGGCGCACCTGGCGCTCCCGACCTCGAGCAGCTCGGCGATGGAGGGCTGGCTCATGCCATTCTCGCCGCTGATGGCCTCCTTCACGTAGGTGCCAGCCTGGGTCCTGATGGTCACGTCGAGGTAGAGCTCCTCCTCGGCGTCGAGCTGGACGTCGAGCACCTCGATCCACCGCTCTCGGACCTTGTCCGCGCGGCGATGCGCCACGCGGCTCGGGGTCTGCTGAGCGACCTCGTAGCGGCGCCCGATGAGGGAAGCGACGGTCTCCTCGTCCGGCCGGCGATCCACCTCCACGCGGGCGCAGTACTCCTTGGCGAAGGTCCCCTCCTTGAGGAAGCGCACCCGCCCCTTCTGGGTCCAGTGCAGGCCTCGCACCTCGAGGCGCCCCTCGTTGCGTGAGTTGATCGTCGCCTCGACGTCGGCCAGGTCGATCTTGGAGACCTTGG
>CAZEFP010000238.1:0-1047 GCA_964511565.1 uncultured Planctomycetaceae bacterium | reverse complement strand
CCGCCCCTGCGCCAGGTGGTCCTCCAGCGTCGGCCCGTCCACCAGCTCCATCACGAACGGGCGCCCGTCGCCGAGCATCCGCACGTCAACGTCCTCGCGGCCCGCGCCGTGGAACTTGTGCTTGCGGGTCCCCGCCGCCTTGCCGAGCACCCAGCCGATGAGCTCCTGGACCGAGTCCTTGGTGAGCTTGCCGAAGCCCTCGCACTTCTCGCACTTGCGGCGCCGTCGAGGGTGCCCCTTGCACTCGGGGCAGAAGAAGACCGTCTGGGGGAGGTCTCGGGAGTGCTTGAGATAGCGCCCCTCGACGTAGAGCTTGGCCTTGGGGGGCGTGTTCATGGTGTGGTGCGCTTGGGGCCCGCTGCGGGGCCTCGGTTTCGCGGCGCGACACTATACGGCCTCCCCTCGCCGTGCCGCGTCGCCCCCTGGCGCCCCTCCCAAAATCCTGGGCGCAAATCCTCCCCGCCCCGCCCCTTCGCCTCGGCCCTGGGGGGGCGTACAGTGCCCGCCCATGTTCCCGATCCTCTTCGAGATCCCCGTCCTCGGCATCCCGCTTCGGGCCTTCGGCCTGATGGTCGTGCTCGGCTTCCTGGTGGGCACCCACCTCTACGGCAAGCTCGGCGACCGCTACGCCGTGGACCGTGAGGCTGAGGCCCCCGGCTTCGCCGCTGTCCCCATGTGGATCCTCGTGGGGATCCTCCTCGGGGCCCGGGCCATGTACGTCGTGGTCGAGATCTTTCGGGGCAGCGCCACGGGGCAGCGCTACCTCGATGACCCGATGACGATCCTCTACTACTGGGAGGGCGGCCTCGTCATGTACGGCGGCACCTTCGGCGGCATCGCCCTCGGCCTCTACGCCGCCCGCAAGTACCGTCTCCATCTCCCCCACGCCCTGGACCTCGGGCTCGCCGCTGGCTTCTGCGGGCTGGCGGTCGGACGGGTGGGATGCCTCCTGGTCGGCGACGACTTCGGGAAGATCGTGCCCGAGGGATCGGAGAGCCTGCCGTTCCCCCTGACGATTCGGGTCCCCGACCCGCTCCCCGAGGCCAG
>CAZEFP010000237.1:0-5720 GCA_964511565.1 uncultured Planctomycetaceae bacterium | reverse complement strand
CGCCCTCGCGCTCCACGGTGACCATCGCAATGTTGGTGGCCACCCCCGAAGGGTCTGCCGCGAGCCCGTCGATCCTTCCGAGGCGCTCGGCGACCTCACGGGCCAGGGCGTGATCGAGCGCCAAGCGTTCGACGTTCTCCGCGAGTGCCACGCGGGCGGCGGCCGCCACGAGCCCGGCCTGGCGCATCCACCCGCCCAGCCGCTTGCGGACGCGCATGGCCCGCTCGATGAAGGCTCCCTCTCCGGCGACCACGGACCCCACGGGGGCCCCGAGCCCCTTCGACAGACAGAGCGACACCGAGTCCGCGTGGCGCGTCCAGTCGGGCGCCGGAATCCCCGACGCCACCACCGCGTTGGCGAGGCGCGCCCCGTCGAGGTGCACCGGCACACCCCGACCGCGAGCCACCGCGGAGATGGCAGCGACCTCCTCCATGGGGACCACGACACCACCCGCCACGTTGTGGGTCTGCTCCAGGCAGACCAGCGCCGTCCTCGGGCAGTGGATGAAGTCGGGGCGGATGGACTCCTCGACCTCAGCGGGGCTCATTCGACCGTCCCGACCGCCCAGGGTGATGGACTGCACGCCGTGGAGGAAGCCCGCGGCCCCTCCCTCGAAGGTGGTCACGTGGGCCCAGCGTTGACAGATGATCTCGTCCCCTGGGCTCGTCCAGGCACCGAGGGCCACCTGGTTGGCCATGGTGCCGGAGGGAACGAAGAGTGCTCGCTCCTTCCCCAGCCACGCGGCCGCCTCCTCCTCGAGGAGGCGAACGGTGGGGTCCCCGTCGAGGACATCGTCCCCCACCTCCGCCTCCAGGATCGCCGCGCGCATGGCGGCGGAGGGCCTCGTCACCGTGTCGCTGCGGAAGTCTGCCGACATACCCTCAGGACCCCCGCTGCTCCAGGTGGGCCCGCACTCGGCGAAGGCCCTCTCGGATGTTCTCCGCGCTGTTGGCGTAGCTGAACCTCATGTACCCCTCGCCGAAGTCGCCGAAGCTCGTCCCCGCGAGACAGGCCACGCCCGCATCGTTCAGGAGCTCGTGCTCCAGGGTCCGGCTGGAGATGCCGGTGCCGGAGGTGTTGGGGAACGCGTAGAACGCGCCCTTCGGCATGACGCACGAGAAGCCGGGGATCGCGTTCAGCTCCTCGTGAATGATCTTCCGTCGCCCGTCGAACGCCTCGAGCATCTCGTCCACGGCCCCCTGCGGGCCGCGCATGGCCTCGATGGCCGCCACCTGGGTCGCGGCGTTGGCGCAGGAGCTGGAGTTGATCTGCAGCCGCTCCGCGTGGGCCACGAGATCGGAAGGCCAGACGCCATAGCCGAGGCGCCAGCCGGTCATGGCGTACGTCTTGCTCCAGCCGTCGAGCATGATCGCCCGGTCCTTCACCGACTCGTACTGGAGGATCGAGACGTGCTCCTCCCCGTCGTAGAGCTGCCGGCTGTAGATCTCATCGCACAGGATCGTCACGTGCGGGTGCCGCTCGAGGCCCGCCACCAGGGCGTCCATCTCCGAGCGCGGAACGACCCCGCCCGTGGGGTTCGCCGGGGTGTTCACGATGAGCAGTGACGTCTGCGGCGTGATCTTCGAGAGCACGTCCTCCGCCGAGAAGGAGAAGCCCCGGTCCTCGGGCAAGGCGTAGGGCACCGGCTTCGCTCCCGACCAGTGGATCAGGCTCTCGTAGATCGGGAAGCCCGGGTTGGGGTAGACGATCTCCTTGCCCGGCTCGCCGAACATCATGATCGCGTAGAACATCGTCGGCTTGCCGCCTGGAACGATGAGCACGTTGTCCGGGTCGATCTCCGCGCCGCGGTACTCCCGCACGTTGTCCGCCACCGCCTCGCGGAGCTCGGGGAGCCCCTTCGCCGGGGTGTACTTGTGGTAGCCGTCCGCCAGCGCCTTGCGGCCGGCCTCCACGATGTTCGGAGGCGTCTCGAAGTCCGGCGCCCCGATGTGCAGGTGCACGACGTCCTTGCCCTGGGCCTCGAGGGCCTTGGCCTTGGCGAAGACCTCGAAGGCGGTCTCGGTCCCGAGGACCTCCATACGGTTGGCGAGGGTCATTGGATCAATCGAGGGATGGGGTCTCGGGGGGCGATCGAGGGCAGGGCCCGCCGCCGGGCGGCGGAGCGGGGCGACAAGGTTAGCGACCCTGGCGCGGCCGCGCCCACGCGACCTCGCTCCAGGTTGCGGCGCGGCCCAGGGCGCCTCCGAGGGGCGCCCCCCCTGGCGGCGTCCGCCTCAGAAACGCCGGGTGAAGCCGACGAACAGCCCGATGTCCTCGGCGCTGGAGCTCAGGCCGACCCGGGCGCCCACGTCCACGATCGTCTCGCTGGAGAGGGTCCGCGTGAGGCCGAGGTTCATGGAGGCGAGGTAGTCGCCGGGACCGGCGACCCCGGCGTACTCCACGTAGGCCCCGGTGTCCTCCCCCAGGTCGAAGCCCGCCACCGCGGTGTGGAGCACCTCGAGGTCGTGCCGGTCCTTCGCGAGGTCATGCACCGCGTCGAAGCTCGCCATCAGGCCGAGACTCCACGAGTCGAAGCTCGCCGAGAACGGCAGCGCGAGGCCGCCTTCGACCTCCTCGCCGCCCACTCCCCCCCCTGTGGGGAGGCTCACGAAGGGAAGCAGCGCGAAGGCGGTGTCCCCCCCGTCATTGCCCCACATGTTCACCTTCAGGCGGGTCACCACGTTGCCGATCCCTGAGGCCTCCAGGCCCGAGCCGAGGTCCTGCCGGACGTAGGGGTCCACCAGGAACTGGAGGTCGGTGCGATCGGTGAGGCCCACCTTGGCGTTGGTCTGGAACCCGACCAGGCGCTCGAGGCTCCGGTCCCTGGACCAGTCCGCGACGCTCACCTCGAACTGGAGGTGGCCAGCGTCGACGGTGATGGGGCTCTCGGTCGCGTCCGGCCGGTCAGAGGCCAGGGGACGGAGCGCGTCGGCGGGCACGGGATGGAAGAGGCTGTAGGACCCGGCGGCGTCCCCTTGCGGGGCACCAGCCACGGGCAGGAGCAGGAGGGCGGCGGAGAGCATGACTCCGGATTCTGACGCCGCCCCCCGGCCCCGGCGCCTGATTTCGAGGACATCCTCGGCCAGGGGTGTGGCCCGGCGGGCCGGGGCGCCTATCTTCCAGGACATGCGACTCCCCTCCACGCTCCTGCCCCTCCTCCTCGCCGTCTCCCTGAGCGCCTGCGGGGACGGCCCTGACCTCGTCGTGCGGGTCTCCCTGGACCAGGTCTTCTCCGAGGAGCTCATGCGCGAGTTCGAGGAGACCACCGGGCTGGAGGTGCGCGTCCAGTACGACATCGAGCAGTCCAAGACCGTGGGGCACGTGCGGGCCATCATCGAGGAGGCCGGCCGCCCCCGGACGGACGTGTTCTGGAACAACGAGATCGCCCAGACCATCCGCCTCGCCGAGCTCGGGCTGCTCGAGCCCTACGACTCCCCCAGCGCGGCGGAGATCCCCGAGCTCTTCCGGGACCCCGAGCGCCGTTGGACCGGCTTCGCCGCCCGCGCGCGGGTGCTGATCGTCAACACCGACCTCGTCCCCGCCGGCCAGGAGCCGCGGGGGACGATGGACCTCTTCGATCCCCGCTGGGAGGGCAAGTGCGGCATCGCGCGGCCGCTGACGGGCACCACGCTGACCCACGCCACCGGCCTCTACGAGGTGATGGGCGAGGAGTGGGCCCGGGACTTCTTCAGCCGGATCGTCGCCGCCAACCAGGCTGAGGCCGTCAACCTCCCCGAGAGCAACGGGCAGGCGATGACCCTCGTCAAGAACGGCGCCCTCGCCTGGGCGTGGACCGACACCGACGACTTCAACGTCGCGCGCCTCCAGGGGGCCCCGGTGAAGCGCGTGTACCCCGACCAGGAGCCCGGCCCCGGCGTGCTCATGAAGGACGGCGAGCCGCTGGGGACGCTGCTGATCCCCAACAGCGTCATGATCCTCAAGGACGCCCCCCACCCCGAGAACGCCCGCCGCTTCGTGGACTGGGTGCTCACCCGTGAGATCGAAGCGCGCCTGGCCGCCTCCCGCTCCGCCCAGATCCCGGTGCGCGAGGACGTGCCTCGGCCCGACCACGTCGGACGCATCGGCGACTTCCGGGCCATGAACGTCAGGTACGGCGACATCGGCGCGACCATCGGCGAGCGCTCCGGTGAGCTCGGGGAGACCTTCATCCGCTGACCCCTTGGCCGCGCCCCACCGATCCACGGCGCTCGTCAGCCGCCCCTTGCTCGCCGCCGGCCTGCTGGGCCTCTTCGTGCTCTGCCTGGCGCCGCTGCTCCTCATGGCGGAGCGACTCCTCGGCGACCTGTCCGCGATCACCGGCCTGATCGAGCTGCGGACCCTCCAGCTCCTGCTCTGGACCGTCCTCCTGGGCCTGGGCGCCGCCGGGATCGCGCTTCTTGTGGGGCTGCCCTTCGGCTTCCTGGTGAGCCGCACGGATGTCCTGGGGGCCCCGCTCCTGCGGGCGGTGGGCATCGTGCCCATCCTGCTGCCCCCCATCATGCTGGCCATGACCTGGACCATGCTGCTGCCCCTGCGCGGCCCGGTCATGTGCGCGCTGATCCTGGGCTTCAGCTCCTTCCCCCTGGTCGCGCTCTTCACCGCCCGCGCGGCCGAGCGCATCGACGCGCGCCGCGAGGAGGCCGCCCTGCTCACCGGGGGTCTCGGCGCCGTGCTCGCCATGGAGCTGCCGCTGGTCCTCCCGTCCGCCCTCGGCGGCTCCCTGCTCGCCTTCGTCGTCGCCATCAACGACTTTGCCCTCCCCGACTACGTCTCCTCGGTGGGCAGGAAGTTCAACGTGTATGCCGGTGAGGTGTTCAGCACCTGGCAGGTGGACGGGAACGAGGCCCGAGCGGTGGCGACGGCGCTCCCCCTGCTGGCCCTCACCGCAGCCGTGGTCCTGCCGCTGCTCCGGGCGCGGGCGCGACGGGGCGGAGCCACCATCGACTCGTCGTTCCAGCACCCACGCCCGCTTCGGCTCGGGCCCTGGCGCGCCCCCGCCACGCTCTTCTGCCTCGCCGTCGTCACGGTCGGCGCGCTGCTCCCCATCGGCCGCCTCGCCTACGAGTCGGGCGGGGGCTCACGGGTGTTCAGCGGCGTGTCCATCCGCAGGGACGCGTGGACGCAGGGGGGCGGAGCGGCGCAGAACGCGGGCGCGGCGCCGGCGCCCACCATGAACGCCACCGGCGTGACCGACGCCGTGGCCGCGGCCCAGGCCGCCGCCCGCGCTGCCGCCGGAGGATCCCCGGCGAGCGTCACCGTCCCCCAGGGCCGCAAGCGCTCCGTCGACCCGGCCGCCCCGGAGGTACAGGCGGCCCTGGAGGCGTCGGCGGCCGACGACATGTCGGACTTCGGCGGCGGTCTCCCGGCGTTCGGGGCCAACATCGCCAAGGCGTTCGCCCGGGCGCTGGACCTCTCCCGGGAGAGCCTGCTCTGGAGCCTGCTGTTCGCCATGGGAGCCGCGACCCTCGCCACTCCCCTGGCGCTGATCCTCGGCCACGCCATCGCGCGGGGGCGCCGCGGGGTGACCCTGGAGTTCATCGCCATCCTGCCCCTGGCAGCGCCTGGCACCCTGTTCGGGATCGGCTCCATCGTGCTCTGGAACCATGACGCCACCGGGGCCTTCTACGACTCGGGGGCCCTCGTGACCGTCCTCTTCGCCGGCCGGTTCCTCGCCGTCGCCACGCTCATCTGTGCCGGGGCGGTCCGCTCGTTCGACCGGC
>CAZEFP010000236.1:0-5722 GCA_964511565.1 uncultured Planctomycetaceae bacterium | reverse complement strand
CGAAGCCCCGGCCATCTCCCCCGACCTCACGCCGACTTTCCTCGCGGCGGCGGGGAGCGCCCCTGAGCCCGGCGCCGAGCTCGACGGCCTCGACCTCACGGCGGCCCTGCGGGGCGAGACCAGCGGCCCCCTGGCCAAGCGCTCCCTCTACTGGCGCCGGAGCGGGAGCGAGGGACCCATCGCCGCGCGCCGCGGCCGCTGGAAGCTGCTGTGGAACGACCGTGCCGAGGACCCCGAGCTGTTCGACCTCGCCAACGACGTCGCGGAGAGCCGGGACGTGGCCGGCGATCACCCCGAGGTCGTGGCGCAGCTCATGGCCGAGCTCGAGGACTACGAGGCAGGGCTCATCGAACCCCTCTGGCGCTAGGCGTCGCCCGCGAGCACCCCGTCGGCGCGGCGCGCCACGACGAAGTCGTTCGCCGTCAGCCCGCCCGCGTCATGGGTGGTGAGGGAGACCGTCAGGCGGCGGTAGTCGCTGATCGTGAGGTCGGGGTGGTGGTTCTCCTCCTCGGCGATCTCGGCCAGGGCGTTGAGCGCCGCGAGGGCCGCGGCGAAGTCGGCGAGCCGCACCTCGAGCACCAGCGAGGCCCCGCGGACCTCCCAGCCCGGGCCGAGCTCCGCCCCCATGGCCTCCGCGTCAGACGGCGCGAGGAGCGCCGCACCGTCCGTGCATCCAGCGGGGATCGCGCTCACGACGACGCCGGCCGCGTGTGGGTCAGCCACCCGTGGCGGTCCGGGACCCGGCCCTCGACGATGGAGAAGAACGCCTCCTGGAGCCGCCTGGTGACAGGGCCAGGAGCGCCGCCCTCCATGGGACGACGATCGACGCTGCGCACCGGCGTGATCTCCGCGGCGGTCCCGGTCATGAACAGCTCCTCCGCGAAGAAGATCGCCTCGCGCGGGATCCGCCGCTCCCGAAGCTCGAGCCCCATCTCACGGGCGAGCTGGATCACCATGTCCCGGGTGATGCCCTCCAGGATGGAGTTCCCGATGGGCGGGGTGACGATGGCGCCGTCCTGGACGAGGAACAGGTTCTCGCCGCTCCCCTCGGACAGGTAGCCGTCCACGTCGAGCACGAGGCCTTCGGCGTAGCCGTTGCGCACGGCCTCCTGGATCACGAGCTGGGAGTTGAGGTAGTTCCCCGAGGCCTTGGCCATGGAGGGGTGCGTCCCAGGAGCCATGCGCCGCCACGAGCTGAAGCACACGTCCACGCCCGACTCCACGGCCTCGTTGCCGTGGAGCGAGTCCCACTCCCACGTGGCGATGATGAGCTGGATCGGGTTGCCCTTGGGGAGCACGCCCAAAGGGCCGGCTCCGCGGAAGACCAGCGGCCGGACGTAGCACGACTCGTGCCCGTTGCGTCGCACCGTCTCCACAATGGCCTGCTCGACCTCGTCGGGCGAGAAGGGGATCTCCATGTCCAGCACGGCGCAGGAGCGGAACATGCGCCGGACGTGCTCCTTGAGCCGCAGGAGCGCGGGGCCGCCTGGTGTGGCATAAGCCCGCATGCCCTCGAAGACGGCGTTGCCGTAGTGGAGGCTGTGGGACAGAACGTGGACCTGTGCCTGATCCCAGGGGATCAGCTCACCGTCCATCCAGATCACTTCAGAGGGCTTCATCGGCGGCAGAGGATAGCCGACCAGCCAGCCGCTGACCGTCCTACAATGCCGGCGCCATGAGCGACAACATCATGAACGCACCCCACGGGATGAACCTCGTTGTGGAGTGCACGGACGGAAGTGCGGTCATCGGTCGCTTCGACGAGTCCAACGGCTTCGAGGTCGTCATGCACGACGTCGACACCTGGGCCGCCGATCAGGGCAGCGACGAGGAGCGCGAGCAATGGGTCCGCTCCACGGCGACCTACGGGGTCGCGGTGAAGGAGCGGGACCACACGTTCGCCGCGCGCCTCGTGGCGAGCTGGCGATCCCTCGGGGACGTGGAGAAGCTCCACTAGACCGCGCCGCATGCAGACGGACTCCACCACCCTCCGCTGCGCCTCCGCCGTCTCGAGTCTGAACGACCTCGACGCGGCGGTGGCCGAGGTCTCGGGCGAGATCGACGCGCGCCTCGACGGCGCGGCGCCCGACCTGCTCTTCGTCTTCACCACCCACCACCACGGCGGTGACCTCGCACGCATGTCGGCGGAGCTCGTCGAGGCCACGGGAGCGGCCGAGGCCGCGGGCTGCACGGGGGCGTGGACGGCCGGCACCGGCGAGGAGCTCGAGCAACGGCCCGGGCTCTCGGTCCTCGCGGCGCGGTTGCCCGACACCGAGGTCGAGGTCATCCGCCTCGCCCCCCCTGGCGAGGGCGGCTGGGACGCAGACTCGCTCCCCATCGACGACCCCGAGCAGACCTCGGCCATCGTCGTGGCCGACCCCTTCACCTTCCCCGTCCCCACTTTCCTCGACGACCTCGCCGAGACCCAGCCGGGCCTCTCGGTGACCGGCGGGCTCGCGAGCGGGGGCATCGCCCCCGGCCAGAACATCCTCTACGCGGGCGCGGACCCGGTGAACTCCGGGGCGGTGACCGTGCTGCTCAAGGGGGCCACGCGGGTGGTCAGCGCCGTGAGCCAGGGCTGCCGGCCCATCGGTCCGCCCCTGGTCGCTACCCGCGTCGAGGGCAACGCCATCTTCGAGCTCCGGGGCAAGCCCGCCGCCAAGGTCCTGTTCGAGGTCCTGGAGGACCTCGAGGAGAGCGAGCGCGAGCTGTTCCAGAAGGGGGCCTTCATCGGGCGAGCCGTGGACCCCGCCCGCTCCACGTTCCGCCCCGGTGACCTGCTGGTGGGGAACATCATGGGGCTGGACCCCCAGCGCCACGCCATCGCGGTCGCCGACGGCGGCTTCCGCAACGGCACCACCTTCCAGTTCATGGTGAGGGACGGAGCGTCGGCGGAAGCCGAGCTCGCGTCGGTCCTCGAGGTCGCTGGCCTCGAGTCCATGGGCCAGGCCTCCGGCGGGCTCCTGTTCACCTGCGGCGGGCGGGGCCAGGCCATGTTCGGTCGCCCCCACCACGACGCCGCTTCGGTCGAGGCCGCCTTCGGCCCGGGCTTCCCCCTCGCGGGCTTCGCCGCCAACGGCGAGATCGGCCCCGTGGGCGGCCGGCCCTTCCTCCACGGCTTCACCGCGAGCGCTGCGATCTTCGCCCCGCGCGCGTAGCCCCATGCCAACAGAGGGGAGCCCAGCCCTCGACGAGACGCGCCCGAGCCCTGTTCAATGGGCTCCCGCACCCGGACGCCCCCCTGTCCCAACACGACCGCCGCTCCCGTCATGCCCACCGCTCTCGCCCAAGTCGATCTCGTCCTCAACTCGGTGAGCTTCACCCTCTGGGTCGTGCTCCTGATCCTGACCCTCGCCGATCGGAAGAAAAGCGGCCGCTTGCGCCGTGAGGCGGACGAGGCGAAGAACGAGCTGCGCCGTTCGAACAACGAGCGGGACGAGCTCGCCACGGAGGTGAGGGTGCTGCGCACGCTCCTCGAGCGCTCGATGGCTGGCGAGACCGTGTCGGACCAGATGGTGGCGGACCGGCAGCTCTGGCGGGACGTCGACGGCGCGACGGCCCTGGGCCTGTTTGGCTCGGAGGGAGCCCACGTCATCGACGTCCGCACCCCGTCCGAGACCGCCACCGGCGTGATCAAGGGAGCCCTCTTGATCCCGATGGACGAGATCGGGGCCCGTCGCAGCGAGGTCCCGTCGGACGGACGGCCGATCCTCGTGTACTGCGCCGCTGGAGGGCGATCCGCAGCGGTCTGCGAGCACCTCTCGAACGAAGGCCTGGCCGGCCTCCACAACCTCGAGGGTGGCTTCGGCGCCTGGCCAGGTGAGACGAGGACCCCCTGACTCCTCCCGGCGGGGCCGACGCCGCACCCGCCCCAACGAAGTGGCGGATGGACCGTCAAGGATTCGGCCCGCTGACCCGATCCAGGACCCAGGGGCCACCGGACGACTTCGCCCTCGCCAGCCTCGCCACCAGAGCCTCCAATACGCCCGCCCCCTCCAGGATCCCCGATGCTCGACTCCGCCACTCTCGAACGTGACCTCGCCTTCGCCATCGCCGCCGCCCGCGACGCCGGCGATCGCGGCCTCTCGCTGCGCGCCCTCGAGCGCTGGGAGGGCAAGACCCTCGGGGACGTGTGCGACCAGGCCTGCGACGGGCTCCTCCACGGGCTGCTCGCGGGACGCTACCCCGACGACGGCGTCCTGAGCGAAGAGACGGTCGACACCCCCGAGCGCCTCTCCAAGTCACGGGTGTGGATCGTGGACCCCCTGGACGGCACGAAGGAGTACGCCCAGCTGCGGGACGACTGGGCCGTCCACGTGGCCCTCGCCGTCGACGGCCGCTGCGTGCTCGGCGCCGTGGCCCTGCCGTCCCAGGGCAAGGTCCTCTACGGGGTCGCCGAGGAGGGCGCCGAACGCGCGGGTTTCGAGGGCGAGCACACGGGCGAGCTCGTCTCCGGATCGAGCCCCCAGCAGGGCCGCCCGCGGATTGCCGTGAGCCGCTCCCACACGCCAGAGTGGGTGGACCGCTTCGCCACCGCCATGGAGGGAGACCTGGTTCCCGCCGGCTCGGCCGGTCACAAGGCGGGCCTGCTCCTCACCGGCGACGCGGACATGTACGTTCACAAGATCGGCCTCAAGGAGTGGGACACCTGCGCGCCGGAGACCATCGCGCGGAGCCTCGGCTGGCACGTCTGCCGGCTGGACGGCACGGAGCACATCTACAACCAGGCCGACCCGCGCAACCACGAGCTGGTCATGTGCCGCCCGGCAGCTCGAGACGCCGTGCTCGAGGCGCTCGCCGCCTCTGGTGCCCTCGAGGACCGCAAGGTCTGACCAGCACCAGCGTTCGGCCCGTCGCTCACCGAGGCGGCTGGCACGGGGGGCACAGGTAGAGCCTGCGCGAGCCCACGTCGATCTTCTCGACGGGGGTGCCGCACTCGGGGCAGGGGCGCCCCGCCCGCGCGAACGCCGCGTGTCGGTAGTGACGGAACGGGACGCCACGCTCCTTGGCATCCGCGACCCGCTCGAGGCAGTCCGTGACGCCCCCGGTCTCGTAGCTCTGGCGGGTGACGTCGAGGATCCACCGCGCGAGGTCCTCGCGGTCCTCCCCGTCGAGGTCCTTGGGCCTCCAGCTGGGATGCAGCCCCGCCCACCAGAGGATCTCGCTCCGCAGGTAGTTGCCGAGGCCGCTGACGAAGCTCTGATCAAGGAGCAGCCCCCCGAGGTTGCGCCCGCGAAAGCGAGGATCCTCGAGCTGTGCGAGCACCTCCTCAAGGGTGACTTCCGGATCCACGGCGTCCGGCCCGAGCTTCCCCAGGTACGGGTGATCCGGCTCCTCTTCAGGGCGCAGGACCTCGATCTCCGAGGCGCTGTAGAGCAGGGCAGAGTGCGTCTCTCCGCGGAGCTCCATCCGCAAGGAGCGGCCGGTCTTCGGGTAGCCGCCCGCCTTGCGGAAGTACCACTTCCCGTAGAGCTGGTTGTGGGAGTACACCGCGACCCCGAGGTCGAACCTCGTCAGGATGGCCTTCCCGCGGGCCTCGACCTCGATGACCCGGGCGCCCGAGAGCTGGCTCTCCCAGGCCTTCAAGCGGGATAACCCGAAGCTCACCTCGCGCATCACCTCACCCTCAACGGCCTCTGCGATCCGATCAGCGGCTCGGTGAATCTCAGGACCTTCGGGCATGCCGGGCTGTTCGCACGACCGCCCCGGCTGGAGTCACCCG